>JALYZB010000011.1 GCA_030945945.1 Actinomycetota bacterium
CGGCCCCGTTGATCACCGCGGGCACGTCCAGCGCGCCGAGCGCGTCGCGGATCATCGCCGCCTGGCGGTTGGTGCGCACGAGCACGGCGAGGTGACCGGGCCGCACGGGGTCGGTCCCGAGCACCTCGCCCTCGGGGCCGCGCTGCTCAATGCTCGCGCCCGCGTCCAGCAGCGCGACGATGTCGGCGGCCAGGTCAGCGCAGATGTGCTCGCGGCCCGAGCTCTTCTGGACGTAGCCTCCGGGGGTCAGCGAGATCGCCGGATCCTCGCGCTGGGCGATCCGCACGCGAAGGGGGGCGGGGCCGGGTGCGCCACGGAGGCGGAAGCCGGCGTGACCGGGGGCCGCGCGGACCTGGCGGTAGACGATCCCCTCGTGGCCGAGCCGGACCCCCGACAGGAGCGTGTCATGGGCGGCGACGAGATCGCCGTCGCTGCGCCAATTGGTGCCGAGCGTGGCGCGGGCGTCGGCGGCGGCTGCCGCCTCGAGGTAGGCGTACACGTCGGCACCCCGGAAGGCATAGATCGCCTGCTTGGGATCGGCGATCAGCACGAGCGTGACCCGCGCCCCGGTGAAGGCGCGCTGCAGGATCTCCCACTGGTCGGGGTCGGTGTCCTGGAACTCGTCCACCAGCACGACCCGGAAGCGCCGGCGCAGCTGCTGCGCGGCGGCCTCGCCGCCGCTGCCGGTCAGCGCCGACTGCAGGCGGATGACGAGATCGTCATAGGTCATCACGCCCATCGCGCGCTTGCGGGCCTCGAACTCGACCCGGACGGCGCGGGCCAGGCGGCCGCGCATGGCGGCGGGATCCTCGGCTCCGGCGATGATCTCCGCGCCCGGATTGTCGATTGCCGCTCGCGCGATCCGGGCGGCCTCGGTCCGGTCGAACGCGGGCGCCGAGCCGCGGCTGAAGCGGCGGATGTAGAGGTCGTCGACCACCTCGTCGACGAGCTCGGAGAGATCCTCGACAAAGGCGACGTCGGGCTCGAGGTCACCGGCGATCCCCAGGCCTCCGAGCACCTCCTGGCAGAAGCCGTGCGTGGTGGCGATGGTGGCGGCGTCAAAGCTCGCCACGGCACGGGCGAGACGCTCGTGGCGCGCCTTGACCGCGGTCTCGGAACCCTCCGCAAGCAGTGCGACGAGCCGGTCACCGCCGGGCAGCACCCCGTCGAGCGCGGCCGCGAGCCCCTGTTCGGCGCTGAGCATGCGCTCGCGAACCCGGTCGCGCAGCTCGCCGGTGGCGACCCGGGTGAAGGTGACGAGCAGCAGCTCATCGAGCGGGACCCCGTCGGCGACATAGCGTGCCGCGAGGGCGGCGATCGTGTAGGTCTTGCCGGTCCCCGCGCTGGCCTCCAGCACGGTCACGCCGGACGGCAGCACGCCGTAGACGTCGAACTCCTGCGGGTCGCGCAGGTCACCGGTCGGCGGGGTGTCGCGCAGGCTCATCGCGCGCTCACCTGCTCGCAGGCCAGCAGGCCGTCCCACAGCCGCCGGGCGAGCCGGCCAAACCGGGTCAGCTCGTCATGGCGCCAGTCGGGCCCGTCCTCGCCGGCCTGTGGAGCGAGCTGGAGCAACCGGGTGAAGGGCAGCTCGCCGCCGAGCACGAGCTGGTGCTCGAGCTCGCGGTCCTCGTGATCGAAGTTCCATTCGGACTCCCATGCCCGGCGGCCGGCCAGCTCGGCGTCCTGGCCGCCGTGCGCGGCCTGGGCATAGGCGGCCGAGGTCTGGCAGAAGAGCGGCAGCGGCTCGCGCAGGCCGCGGTCACGGAGGTCGATCAGCGCGGCGAGCTGGGTCATGGCCAGAGCCCGGCGCTGCTGGGCCGTGTCCCCGATCAGCCCCACGACCGCAGTCCGGACGTCGTCGCGTTTTTGGCCGCGGCCGACGGTCGCCGCGGTCAGCTTGCGGTCGGGATGGGCGGCGAGCAGCGCGAGCAGGCGCACCCAGGCGGCGAGACGGTGCTTGGCGGCCACCCGCGAGTAGGTGGTGATCAGCAGCACGTCGCCGGCGACGCCGGCCACGGTTCCGGACAGCCGCCGTCCGTCGGGCAGGTCAACGCGTACGTCGACCGGCTCGCCGGCACCCCCGCCCGGCGCGATCAGCTCGACGGCGTCGACGATCGCCTCGACGATCGGGAACACTCCGCGGATGACCGGGGCGCCGAGCGCGACCGGGGGCAGCAGGCCGCGGGCGATCTCGGCCAGCGCGGCGTCGCGTCCGTCCACACCGTCCAGGCGGGCCTCGAGCAAGCGTTGGCCGACGCCCCAGCGGCCCAGGCCGTCCAGCTCCACCGGCAGACCGTCGGCGATCTCGTCGGCACCGCCGCGCAGCGAGATCCCGAGACGCTGCCGCAGGAACGCCTTGACCGGGTGCTCGACGAAGCGGACGAGATCCTCGAGCTCGATGACTGCAGCGGGCCGGGCCGGGAGCGGCGCGAACAGGAACGGCGTCGGACCGGACCGGGACCCGGCCAGCGCCCGGGCGCCGGCCAGCGTGACCGGGTCAAAGCTCCACGCGGTGGCGCAGCCGAGCTCGCCGGGGGTGAAGTTGCGGGGATCGAACGGTTGCAGGGGGTGGCGGATCAGCACCTGCTCGCGGGCGGCGCGCAACGGTCGTTCCGGCGTTGGGTCCAGCCGCACCGTCGCGTCGATCGCATCCAGCAGCTCTCCCACCGGGACGGCCGGCGGCCGAGCGGTGTTCGTGCGCTCGTCGTTGCCGGTGTAGGTGATGATCAGCCGCTCGGTGGCGGCGAGCAGGGCGTCGAGCAGAAGCTGGCGGTCCTCGGAGCGGGGATCGCGCTCGCCCACCTGAGGCGCGTCGAGCATCAGGTCATCGCCGTCGCGGGGCGCCTTGCGCGGGAAGGCGCCGTCATCGAGCCCGAGCAGGCAGACGACCCGGTGGGGAACCGAGCGCATCGGCATCAGCGTGCAGACGGTCAGATGCCCGGTGCGGAAGTTGGCCCGGGTCGGCCGGCCCTGCAGCCGTGCGGCGAGCAGCGAGCGGACCTCGGCCGGGGCGAGCTCGACCTCCGCGCCGTCGCCAGCCTCGAAGACGAGCTCGTCAAGGATGCGCTGCAGCTCGGCACGCTGCCAGCGCTCTCGCGGGGCGCTGCTGGTCAGGGTGTCCGCGGCGGCGGCGATCGCCTCGCTCCATCGGCTCAGCGGCTGCGTGCAGCTCAGCGCCTCCAGCCCGGTGCGCAGGCGCGCGATCAGCTCGGCGAGCCGACCCGCGAGGTC
This sequence comes from Actinomycetota bacterium, assembly GCA_030945945.1. Next base: position 3,232 of record JALYZB010000011.1, read on the forward strand.
GATCGACTGGCTGTCAACGTCATCGAGCGGCAGCACGTTCTCATAGAGCCGGTTGCCGTCCTCGGTCATCGTGACCCCGAGCAGCAGCCGCTCCAGGCCCGCGTCCCAGGTGCCGTTGGGGATGCCCTGAAGCTTGTAGGGGGCCCGGGCGGCGGCGTCCAGGCCCCAGCGGATCCCCGCCTGGACGACCCAATCCTGCAGCCGCGTCAGATCGTCGTCGTCGAGACGAAAGCGGCGGCGCACGGGCTCGCGGTCGGCCAGGTCCAGAACCTGGGACGCGGTCAGCCGCTGATGGGCGAGATCCAGCAGCTCAGTGACAACCCCGAGGATCGGATTGGTCTGGCGCAGCGAGCGGTCGGCGAGGCGGACGCGCAGGTCCACCCGAGCTTCGCCGGGTCCGAGATCGCCGCCGGCGCGGCCTGCCCCGTCCGAATCGGTCCCATACCCCCGGTCCGCGGGCTCTCCGGCGCCGAACACCGCCTCGATCAGCGGTGCGAAGGACTCGACGTCGGGGCACATGACGATCACGTCGCGCGGCTCGAGCACGTCGTCCTGCGCCAGCGCGTGCAGGACCGCGTCGCGGATCACCTCGACCTGGCGCGCGCGGCCGTGACAGGAGTGGATCTGCACGGAGTGATCACCGGCGTCCAGCCGGGCGCGGCGATCGGGCCGGCCGGGCAGGGGCGAGCCGGGCACGGGCCGATCGGCGCGGATCCCGTCCTGCAGGCGTCCGAGCAGACCCGGGGCGGTCGGTCCGGAGCGATGGTGCTCGTCACCGGCCGCTACCGGCTCGCCGTCGGCGTTGCCGTCGTCGCTTCCGGCGCCGGCCAGGACGAGCTGCAGCTCACGGGCATCCCGGCCCCAGGAGGCGAGCAGCGGGTGAGCGGCGGCCGCGGCCGTGCGGTCCTGGCTGCGTCGCGCAGGCGGTCGGCGGGGGCCGAGATCGGCCGCGATCGCATCCCACAGTCCCGCCGATGGGTGCAGCAGGAAGAGATGGACGTCGCGCCCGAGCGCGAGTGCGCGCAGCACCTCGAGGTGACCGGCGGGCAGCCGGGTGAGCCCGAACAGGGCCATCCGGTTGGGGAGATCGACGATCTGCGGCTCGGCCTGGAGGCGCTCGCCGGCGCGGCGGCGGCGCTCGGCCGGTCCCGGCAGGTCGATCCGGGCACGCAGACGGCGCCAGAGCTCGGCCTGCCAGACCGCGCCCACGGGCAGCGGGGCACCGAGCGCGTCCTCGTCGCGATTCTGGCGCCAGGCCTCGATCATCGACGGACGGTGCAGCGCGTAGCGGTGAAACAGCTCGGCGAGATGGCGAGCGGCGCCAAGCCGCCGATCGGCGCGGACGGGATCGGTCTGGCCATCCTCGCGGCCGAGGTAGCGGGCCAGGGTGGACAACCACGGCTCCGGCAGCGCCTCGGAGATGACCTCGAGCAGCGGCCAGGCTGCTCGGTCGGGCAGCCATGGATCACCGTCGGGATCGATGCCCGAGGCGGACGCCACGACATCGCCCAGCAGGCGCTGGGGGAACGGGAACCGCACCCCGGCGCAGATCCCGTCCGCGCGCCCGGCCCCGGCGCCGAGCGCCCCCGACAGCCGCTGGGTCAGCCACCGCTCCATCCCGCGGGTCGGCACCGCGACGATCTCGTCGGCAAACGGATCGGGCAGGGGCGCGGCGAGCAGCGTGCCGAGCGCCTCAGCGAGACAGTCGGCACGTTCGGCGCGGTGGATGACGAGCACTCGGCGATTCTCCCAAGCGGCCCCGTCGGTATCAGCGCCAGGGCGCCACTGCGATGAGGTCAACGTCACCGCCACGCGCGACCTGACCCGAAAAAGTCACACAGCTCCTTGCTTTCGACCCGCGGAGTCGTTACGGTGGCCGCAGCTCGCGCAGTAACAGCTCGCGCAGGAGTGACACCTATGACCCGCTTCCTCTCCCACACCCCCTTCTTCTCCACGGTCGCCGCGGCTGGTCTGCGGCCGGACGCACGCGCGTCGATGACCGAGATCGGTCTGACCGTGGCGAAGGTCCCCAACCCCAATGCCCTCGCACTGAGGCATGCGCCGTAGTCGTCTACGGACATTGCCGAGCTTCGCGAGGGCGGTCCTGACGGACCGCCTTTTTTTATGCCCAAATCCGCTTTCGAGGTGACGCCGCAGATGATTCTCAGACACTGATCCGATCCCAGCAGTAACTGTCTGACCACTCACACCTGTCGTGACAGGTGACCGTCAACGACGCCCCAGACGGGTGGCGATGACACGTGCCATGAGTCCACTACATCAACCCATTCATGAGGGAGAAGCGCCCATGCAGTTCAAGCCTGACGAGTACCTGCTCCTGAGTCGCCGGGGCAGCGTGCCGTCTCCAATCCGGGATGGGCCTCGCCGGCCCGACCCACCGCCGGCCGGCCCGGCCCCACCTCGACCACCCCGCGAATCGGCCGTGCGGCGGGCCGTCAGCCGCCGCGTTCGGGCGGCTCGAGCCCTCCACGGTGGGCTGCGGGCGGCCTGGACGGCCTTCGGTCCCGGCGGCCAGGACCTGTGATCGCCGAAATCGGGTATCCCTCCCTCATGGCACCGTGGGACGACGACGACGATTGGGTCGGCACCCCGCCCGAGGGGCGCTACTCCCGGGACCGGGCCCGTCCGGAGTACTGGCGCGGCCGCTGGCCGCTGGCCGGCGCGGGGTTGGTCGTCGTCGTGCTGCTGCTGGTGATCGTGATCATCCTGCACTGATCGGCCGTAATCGGGGACGCGGGCTCGGACACGGCACGGGTGGTCGACAGGACGGTGGTCCGTGCGCCCGCGGGCAGCGGCGCGCGCAGCAACGCAGCGGCGACGTCGATCAGCTGTTGGGGCGTGTGCACGCGCAGGACGCCGGCCGCGGCGCAGGCGGCGTCGATCGCCGCCGCGTCGCTGGCCAGGGC
>JALYZB010000019.1 GCA_030945945.1 Actinomycetota bacterium
GGTATTGACCGACAGACCATCGCCGACGTCGAGCAGTACGGCATCGCCGAGCTGCTTGACGAGCTGGCTGCGGATCTGTGGGACGGCAGCTATCGCTCGCTCCCTGCCCGCCGGGTGTTCATCCCGAAGCTCGGCAGGCCCAACGAGCAAAGACCGTTGTCGATTCCCGCTGTACGCGACCGCGTGGTTCAGTCCGCGGTGAAGATCGTCATTGAGCCGATCTTTGAGGCGGACTTTTTGCCGTGCTCGTTCGGGTTTCGCCCGAAACGCTCGGCGCACGATGCGCTCCAGGTGCTTGTGGATGAGTCCTGGCGCGGTCGGCGGTGGGTCGCCGAGTCCGACGTCGCTGACTGTTTTGAGGCGATTCCGCACTCGGGGTTGATGTCGGCAGTTGAGAAGCGGATCTGTGACCGGCGTCTGCTGAAGCTTCTGCGTGCGATGTTGCGCGCCGGGGTGATGGAGGCAGGAGCGGTCCGGCACAGCACGAGCGGCACCCCGCAAGGCGGGGTTGTTTCACCCGTCCTGTGCAACGTCTACCTGCACCGGCTTGACCGGGAATGGCCGACGCGCGGGAACGGGATGCTCGTCCGTTATGCCGATGATCTGCTGGCGTTGTGCAAGACCCAACGGGAAGCCGAGAACGCCCTGGTGGCGCTCACGGCGATCTTGGCCGAGCTCGGGCTTCAGCTCAAGCCGTCTAAGACGCGGATCGTGCACCTGCGGGAGGGAGGCGGGGGAGTGGACTTCCTCGGTTTCCATCACCGTTGGGTTCGCGGCCGCACCGCCGGGTCTCAGCACCTCGCTTTCCTCGCTCGCTGGCCCTCACGACAGGCGATGCAGCACGCCCGCGATCGTGTGCGAGAGCTCACGGCCCGCGATCGTCTGCGCTGGCCGGTCGAGCAAGTCGTCGGGGATCTGAACCGGTTCCTGCGTGGCTGGGCGGGCTACTTCCGCTACGGCAACTCGACCGTCCAGTTCGACCGTATCGTCCGACACGCGGAACGGCGCCTACAGCTGTGGATAGCAGCCAGCCATCAAGAGCCGTGGCACTACGGGCGTACAGCATTTGACGCCCGACCCGACCGGTACGGACTGGTCAGCCTCAACGGAACCATCGCCGCGCCCCGTCCCAACCGGCCGTGGCGTCAGGGAGCCGAATGCCGGCGGTGAAGAACGTCGGTGAGCCGTGTGCGGGAGAACCGCATGCACGGATCGATGGGGGGCGGGAGGAAACCAGCACCAGTCGGCAAGTCCGCGCGGTGCCAGGCGCCTCTCGCCTACCCGACCAACCTCCGGCTTCGATGTACACCACCGACAGCAGTATCGGTAGGCCGCGACGCCGCATGAGCACGAGGTCGAGCATCGAATTGTCCGGATCCTCCCCGGCGACTCGGGGCCTGACAGGTCCGGGCTGGGACCCGCCGGCGCTATGGAGGGGCCAGCAGGAGGCTCCCGCGGCTTGATCATGTCGCGATCGTCGACTGCGCTCTTGCCGCGAGTCGCGACTAGTTCCTTGAAAGGAAGCGGTAGGTCCGGCCGCTGAAAGCGAGCGTCAGCGCCGCCCGGTGCGAAACGCGTTCTCATTGGTAGCGGGGCTCATACTGCGGCCGGCAAGTCAAGCGCGGTACCTATACGGGCGTGCCCATGCCGTGGTCGAGTCATCGCGACCGCCGTGGCGCTCTCATTCGGGGGGCACCCAGTCCGACGCCGAGGCGCTCACCAAAGCCGTTCGGGGCCGGAACCATCCGCTTTGGCGACAAAAGTGCTGCATTGTTGACGGTCAGATCAAGTTTCTCGAACATATGTCTGATACAGGTCATGGTTGTTCAAGCATCGCGTTGCGCCGGAAGCTAGCCGTGTCAGTCACCCGGGCGGGAAAGATTCCGCCAATCGAGGATTGAGGTTTGAGATCGATGCGCTCAGTTCGTCGTTTTGCCCACGTCGCGGAGCCGGCGCTTGGGCTTTTAATCAATTTGGTGCGAGTGATCGTGCTCAGCTGCGCGTCAGTCGATACACCAGCGCTCTATGCCGGGGCGACACGCCACGCGGCAATGCGCGTGCCTCGATGAGCGGGCCTAGCGGGTCTGAGGACGAGACGGTCGCGGTTACCGAGCTCGGTGAGGTTGTTCGGGACTACGTGCCGGGCGGGCAGCAAAGCCCGGCCGAGGCGCCTGGGGGTCCGAGCGCGCTGGCGCTCGCGCTGCGGCGTGCGAGCGATGCTGAGCGAAAGCTGGCTGATGTCGTTGACTCAACCGACGATGGGATCCTCACGAAGGATCTGCTGGGAACAATCACGAGCTTTAACCCTGCCGCGGAGCGGATGTACGGCTACACGTCTGGAGAGGTGATCGGGCGATCGATTGCGATACTCGGCCTGGCTGATCGCCCCGAGGAGATCCCACGCTTGCTCGAACGCGTGGCGCTAGACGAGGTCTGCCGAGTTGAGACCCGTCGTACGC
>JALYZB010000027.1 GCA_030945945.1 Actinomycetota bacterium
TCCGCGATCTGTGCGGGCGTCCCCGCGGCGGCGAGGGCGGCTCGCAGGGCCGCGGCGTCACGGGCGGCCGCGGCGATCGCGTCGCGTTCAGAACCGGGGAACCCCCACCGGGCGAGCATCGTGCCACGGGTGCCCGCGTCCATGCCGAGGGTGACAACGGCCAGCACCACCACAGCCGGGCGCCCGTCGGCCGGCAGCACATCCAGCGCACGCCGCGCGACGCCGGGGTCGCCGAGTCCGAAGCCGGGCGCGAGCACCGCGTCGAGGCCGAGCGCCGACACCGACCGGAAGGCGGCGACCGGGTCGCGCTCGGCGGCCAGCAGCCGCAGCTCGGTGCCGATCCGCTCGGCACTGACCGTTTCCAGAGCTCGGCCGCTGATCGCCTCTCGGGCCCGTGCGCGCGTCGCCGGCTCGATCGCGAAGCCCAGGCGCGCGGCGTAGCGCGCCAGGCGAAGCAGCCGGGTGGGATCATCGCGAAAGCTCTCGGGATGCAGGATCCGCAGTCTCTCGTAGGCCAGGTCGGCCAGTGCCCCGTCGGCGGCCAGCAGCAATCCGCGCCGCGGCTGGGCCAGCGCCAGCGCGATCGCGTTGACGGTGAAGTCCCGGCGTCGCAGGTCGCTCGCGACGTCCGCCGGCGACACCGAGGGAAGCGCCCCCGGCCGCTCGTAGGTCTCGGTGCGGGCCCGGGCGACGTCATAGCCAAAGCCCTCCCGGGTGACGGTCGCGGTGCCAAAGCGCGGATGTGCGCGCACCGTGTGCGGCCCCGCCGCGGCGAGCGCCTCGGTCAACCACGCCGGCTCGTCGGGCACGAGCAGGTCAAGCTCGCGCGGAGCGGCACCGCGCGCCAGGTCGCGCACCGCGCCACCGACCAGATACACCTCGCGCTCGTCACCGGCGAGCACGGTGCGCAGCGGTGCAGCCGCGGGCAGGGCGTCCAGGCGCCGCAGCAACTCGGCGGGGTCGACGGTCAGCATGCACACCATGATCGCGGGACGGGCGACGGATGACCATCGCGGGCGCCCGATCGGCGATCGCCCTCTACCATGCCCGCCATGCCGAGTCCCGCATCGCGGCGGCTGCTGCGGCGCGGGCTCATCGTTGGGGCGGCCGTCCTGCTCGTCGCCGGCGGTCTCGCCGCCTTTGTCCTGCTGCACGCGCCTGGGAACGTGTCGCATCCCAGCGTGCAGTTCACGCCGCCGTCGAGCACGACCACGATGAGCTCGAGCACGACCGTGGGCCGCCGACCCCGTCCCCAGCCCGACACCTTCGTCTGGCCCTGGTACGGCTTTGACGCCGGCCGGACCCGTGACTTCTCGGCTCCGGGCCGGCTCACGCCCCCTTTCCACCAGGGCTGGTCCTTTGACGCCGGCGCGCTGCTGGAGTTCTCGCCGGTCATCTGGCACGGAACGATGTTCATGCTGGGAGACGACGGGGTCGCGACCGCGATCCGCACCTCCAACGGCCGCGCGCTGTGGCGGCGCAAGGTGGGAACCCTGGCCGCAGCCTCGCCGGCCGTCGACGGCGCCGACCGGCTGATCGTGCTGCCGGTCCTCTCGGTGCACGGCCGCCTGCCCGGAGGCGGCCAGTTCGTCGCCTTGTCGATGCAGACCGGCCGGATCCTCTGGTCACACGCGGTGCCGGCCGGCACCGAGTCCTCTCCGATCATCGCCGGTCACACGACCTACTTCGGGGATCAGGGCGGAGCGTTGCACGCGCTGCGCCTGCGTGACGGGCACGAGTTCTGGACCTACCGCGCCAGCGGGGCGATCAAGGGTGGGCCGGCGCTCGCCAACGGCGTGCTCTACTTCGGTGACTACGCCGGCCGTGTCTACGCCCTACGGGCCGCCAGTGGGCGCGAGGTGTGGGCGGTGGGGACCGTCGGCGCCCGGTTCGGCTTCGGCTCGGGCCAGTTCTACGCGACGCCCGCCGTCGCGTTCGGACGGGTGTACATCGGTAACACCGACGGACGCGTGTACTCGTTCGGCGCCCGCAGCGGGACGCTCGCGTGGGCCACCGGCACCGGCGCCTACGTGTACGCATCGGCTGCCGTTGCCGACACTCCCGGGATCGGGCCGACGGTCTACGTTGGCTCCTATGACGGGTATCTGTACGCATTCGACGCCCGCTCGGGGTCGGTTCGCTGGCGCCATTACGCTGGCGCCAAGATCTCCGGCGCGGCCAGCATCATTGACAACGTCGTCTACTACTCGGCGCTGGGGATCCGCTCGACCGTCGGCCTGGACGCGACCACCGGGCGCACCGTTTTCCAGTTCGGCGACGGGGACTTCTCCCCGGCGATCGCCGACCACCATGCGCTGTACGTAGACGGCTACAACACGGTGTTCCAGTTCCTTCCCGGCCGCCGGGCGCCGCGCCCGCAGGCCCATCCGGTCCGCCGCATTCGGCGCCACCGCGCCACCCACCGCCGCACCCGCTCGTGATCCGCCGCTACCACGTCGGGCTAGGTTCTCGAGCGCGGCGCGGGGGCGCAGAGGACCCAGGACGAAAACGCCCGTCCTGAGCGGCGTGCTATTGTACTGGGTATATGCGTTGTCGTAGCGGAAGCCATTGTCAGAGTCCGGCCGAGAAGGGCCGTCGGTTTTGCGCCGAGCATGCCGCCGAGCTTGATCGCATGCGCGAGGAGCTCAAGGATGCCGCCGCCGCCCGGATCGGTCGTGGTCGACCCAAGCGGTCCTCGACATGCTGCCGACCGGGCTGTTACGAGCCCCGGGTCCCGCCCGCCGCGTATTGCGATACGTGCGCTGCGGCCGGCTACGTCGAAGAAGCCGCTTAGCGCGGCTGCCGACCCAGGCGCGACTGACACCTAACGCCATGTCTGCGAGCGGGAACGGGCGTGGCCCGTTTCCGCGTTCGCGCGCGTCGCTGGGCCGGCCGAGCGCGGCCGCGTCACGCTACGCTGATCGGGCGCACCGCGACGCCGTCGCGCGCGAGCCGGGCCTTGACCTCGGCCACCGTGTGCTGGCCGTAATGGAAGATCGACGCACAGAGCACCGCGTCGGCGCCGGCGGCCAGGGCCTCGGTCAGGTGAGCGATCTCGCCAGCCCCGCCGGATGCGATCACCGGCACGCTCGTGGCCCCGGCGACGGCTCGCGTCAGCGCCAGGTCATATCCGGCGTTGGTTCCGTCCTGGTCCATGCTGGTGAGCAGGATCTCTCCCGCTCCCCGGGCGACGCCCTCGCGCGTCCACCGCACAGCGTCACGCCCGGTGGCGGTGCGGCCGCCCGCCAGATACGCTTCCCAACGGTCCTCGCCGGTCCGTTTGGCGTCGACCGCGAGCACCACGCACTGTGAGCCGAAGGTCGCCGCGAGCTCGTCGATCAGCTCGGGGCGGGCCAACGCGGCGGAGTTGACCGACACCTTGTCCGCGCCCGCGTCCAGCACGGCCTGGGCATCGGCCACCGAGCGAATGCCGCCCCCGATGGTGAACGGGATGAACACCTGGTCAGCGGCACGCCGCGCCAGTTCGACCACCGTCTCGCGTCGTTCGGAGGTCGCGGTGATGTCAAGCAGCACCAGCTCATCGGCGCCGGCGCCGTCATACCGAGCCGCAAGCTCCACGGGATCGCCCGCGTCGCGAAGATCCAGGAACCCGACTCCCTTGACTACGCGGCCGGCATTGACGTCCAAACAGGGAATCACGCGCTTGTAGTGCATCAGATCTCCAGCGCGTCTTGCGCGGCGGCGACGTCAAAGCGGCCCTCGTACAGCGCCTTGCCGACGATCACGCCGGTGAGGTTGACCTGTCGCAGCTCGGCCAGCGCCCGCAGATCCTCGACGGTGGAGACACCACCGGAGTAGACGAAGGTCCCCCGGACCGAGTCGGCGGCCCCCCGGACCGCGTCGAGATCGGGGCCGGTGAGCATGCCGTCGCGTTCGATGCTCGAGAACACGAAGCGCGACACTCCCCGCCGGCCGAGATGTGCGAACACGGCGTCGACCGGGATGTCGGTCTGCTCGGTCCAGCCCGCCGTGGCGAGCTTGCCCTCCCGGGCATCGACCGAGACCACGACGCGGTCACGATGCCGGGCGACGCTGTCGTCGAGGAAGTCCTGATCGCGAAACGCGGCGGTTCCGAGCACAACGCGTGTCGCGCCGGCCTCGATCGCGGCCGCGACCGAGTCGGCGCTGCGCAGGCCGCCACCCACCTGCACCGGCACGCCGACCTCCCGCGCGATCCGTCGCACGTGCTCGAGGTTGCGCGGCTCACCGCTGCGAGCGCCGTCGAGATCGACCACGTGCAGCGCGCGCGCCCCGGCCAGGACCCAGCGCCGGGCGGCGTCCAGGGGGTCGGCGTCGTAGGTGGTCTGCTGGTCAAAGTCACCCCGGGCCAGGCGCACGGCCTTGCCGTCCAGGATGTCGATCGCGGGCAGCAGGATCATCGCGACTCAGGCTCGCAGCGCCGCGGGCGGGTTGCGCCTGACACCGTCGCCGCACAGGGCGGCGAAGCTGGCCAGCAGCTGCAGGCCGTCGCGTGAGGACTTCTCGGGATGAAACTGGACGCCGTGGATCGTGCCGTGAGTCACAGCGGTGGCGAAACGCTCGCCATATTCGGTGGTGCCGAACACGTCGGCGGGATCCGCGGGCCGGACCGCGAGCGAGTGCACGTGGTAGAAGGGCCGCCCCGCTTCCGGGAGCCCTGCAGTGAGCGCGCTGGCGCGCTCAAAGCGCACCTCGTTCCAGCCGATGTGCGGGATGCGCAGGCGGTCGGCGCGGATCGGGGTCACCAGGCCCCCGATCAGCCCCAGGCCGGGCGTGGAGCCGAACTCGTCGGACGCCTCGAACAGCACCTGCATGCCAAGACAGATACCCAGCAGCGGGCGCCGGCTGTCGGCGTAGGCCCGCACGACGGCGTCCAGTCCGAATTGCGCCAGGTTGCGCATCGCCTGCGGAAACGCCCCCACCCCCGGGATCACGAGGCCATCGGAGGTCGCGATGACGGCGGGGTCGCGAGTGATCTGCGCCTGTGCGCCGACCGCCCCCAGAGCCTTCTGGACGGAACGCCGGTTTCCCATCCCGTAGTCCAGGACGGCGATGCTCGGACCCGGGTTCAGGACAGGGTCCCCTTCGTGCTCGGGACGCCGTGCTCGGTCGGGTCGATCGCGGTGGCCGCCCGCAGCGCGCGGGCCAGCGCCTTGAACACCGCCTCGATCACGTGATGGGCGTTGGTGCCCGCCTCGATCGTGGCGTGCAGGGTCAGGCGCGCGTTGGCGGCGAGCGCGCGGAGGAACTCCTCGGTCAGCTCGTGATCGAAGTTTCCGATCGCCCCGGGCGCCAAGCGGCCCTCAAAGGCGCACAGACCGCGACCGGAGATGTCGATCGCACAGGAGGCGCGGGACTCGTCCATCGGCACCGTCGCCTGGCCGTAACGGGCGATCCCGGCTCGATCCCCCAGCGCGGCGTCCAGCGCCTGCCCGAGGCAGATGCCGACGTCCTCGACGGTGTGGTGGGCCCCGGTCTGCAGGTCCCCGGTGGCGGCCACGCTCAGGTTCAGCCGCCCGTGACGAGCGAGCAGGTCGAGCATGTGGTCAAAGAAACCCACGCCCGTGCTGCGCTCGCCCGCGCCGGTCCCGTCGAGCTCGAGCGTCAGACGAATCTGGGTCTCAGCGGTGCTCCGGTCGATTTCCGCCGATCGGGTCATCACGCGTCATTGTCGTGGATGCGTGCCTCAAGGGAGCGGGCGTGGGCCTCAAAGCCCTCGGCTCGCGCGATCGGCACCGCGGCCCGGGCGAGCTCCTCAGCGCCGTCCTGCAGCCGCACCTCGGTGAAGCGACGACGGAAATGCACCGGGGACAGCGCGGAGGCAAAGCGCCCCGCGCCTCCGGTGGGGAGAACGTGGTTGGCGCCGGTGATGTAGTCCCCGTAGGCGGTTCCGCTTGCCGGCCCGACCAGGACCGTTCCCGCGGTGCTGACGCGGCCGGCCAGCGCCTCGGCGCCGGCCCCGACAAGCTGCAGGTGCTCGGGGGCGAAGGCCTCGGCGATAGCCAGCGCGGCCTCGAGCTCGGTGACCGAAACCAGCCGGACGATTGCACCGGTCTGCGGGCCGTCGGTCATCCGCTGCGCCAGCGCTTGCAGCAGCTCCGGAGAATCCGAGATTGCGACCACCAGCGAGCCCAGGCCATGCTCGGCCTGGGCGAGCAGGTCGAGCGCGAGGACGTCAGCATCACCATCGCCATCGGCGATCAGGACGAGGTCGCTCGGACCGGCGAAGCCGTCGATCCCGACCTGCCCGAACACCTGGCGCTTGGCCTCCTGCACGTACAGGTTGCCCGGCCCCACGATCACATCGACCGGGCGGACCGTCTCGGTTCCGTAAGCCAGGGCGGCGATCGCTTGGGCACCGCCCATCCGGTAGACGACGCTGGCGCCGGCCAGCCGGCAGGCGCCGAGCACCGCGGCGTTGACCTCGCCGTCGACCCCGGGCGGCGAGCAGACCGCGATCTGCTTGACACCGGCCACCCGCGCACAGACTGTCCCCATCACGACCGTGCTCGGATACGGCGCGCGGCCGCCCGGCACGTAGACGGCCCCACGGCGCACGGGCGTCTCGCGGATCGTCACCTGATGGCCGTCAAAGCCGACGGTGCGGTCGGCGCTCAGCGCCGCCTCCGACACTCGGCGGACGTTGGCGATCGCCAGCTGCAGGCCGGCCCGTACGTCGTCATCGAGTCGCTCGGCCGCCGTGTCGAGCTCGGCGTCGGGGACCTGCAGCGCCGACGGTGTGCGGCCGGCGGTGTCGAACTTGCGCGTGTAATACCGCAGTGCGTCGTCGCCGTTGGCGCGCACTCGAGCGATGATCCCGCTGACCGCCTCGCTGACCGAGTCACCCGCTGGGACCAGGGCGCGCAGCTCGATGGCGAGCGCGCCGGCGTCTCCGGCCAGGTTCAGGGTCTCAAACTCCACGGAGTCGCTCCAGGAGTCCGTCGATGGTCTCGGCCCGCAGCTTGTGGGCCACGGGGTTGGCGATCAGGCGTGCGGTGCAGACTGCGATCTCCTCGCGGATGACGAGACCGTTCTCGCGCAGGGTGGTGCCGGTGGCGGTGAGGTCGACGATCGCCTCCGCCAGTCCGGTCAGCGGCGCCAGCTCGACCGAGCCCTTGACCTCGACGATCTCGGCCTGGCGGCCGGTGTCCAGGAAGTGGCGGCTGGCGATCTTCGGGTACTTGGTCGCGATCCGGACGACGCCGAGCCGCCGCAGGGCCTCCTCGGTGCGGTCGGCTCCCGCCTCGCCGGCGAGCACCATCTCGCAACGCCCGAAGCCGAGATCCATCAGCTCATACACCTCACGCTCGGACTGCTCCATGAGCACGTCCTTGCCGGTGATCCCGATGTCGGCCGCACCGGCCTCGACGTAGGTGGGGACGTCGGACGGTCGCATCGTGACAATCCCGGCGTCGGCGAACAGCAGCTTGCGGTCGTTGCCGCGCACCTCGGCGGTGTCGATTCCGAGCCGGTCCAGGAGAGTCAGCGTGTCGGAGAACAGCGCACCGCGTGGCACCGCGATTCGCAGCCCGTTCACGGTGCGCTCCGGGTGGCCAGGTGTTCCTCGGCGGTCAGCGCGATGTGCAGTCGCTCGACGTTGAGCGCGAAGCCGACCGCGGGCAGCGGGCGTCCGAAGGCGCCGAGCAGCTCGTCGTAGCGCCCACCGCCGCCCAGCGGAACCCCGTAGGCGGGGTCATAGACCTGAAAGACCGCGCCGGTGTAGTAGCCGATCGAGCGCACCAGCCCGAGGTCGAAGATGATCCGCGCCGCGACCTCGGGGGCGAGCAGCTCGCGCAGCTCGAGCATTCCCGCCACCGCCCCCCGCAGCGGCTCCTTCAGATCCTCGAGGATCGCGGGACCGCCGCGGATCCGGGGCACCCGCAGCAGCAGCTCGGCGTCGGCATCAGACAAGCCGAGCGCCAGCACCTCGCGCTCGACGGCGACGAAGTCCCCGCGGGCCAGCTCGGCGATGATCCGCTCACGCTGCACATCACCAACTCCGACGGCCTCGAGCAGAAAGGGATACAGCGCGGCATCCCCCACGCCGACGCGATAGTTGTTCAGGCCGGCAGCGTCGAGCGCCGCACACAGCACGCCCAGGACCTCCGCAGTACCCTGCGGGCCGGGCGCGCCGATCAGCTCGACTCCGGCCTGTAGGAACTCGCGTGACTGCCCACGCTGCGGACGCACACCGCGGTAGACGTGGGCGAAGTAACAGAAACGCAGCGGCGGATCGGCGGCGCCGTACCGGGTGGCGACCAGCCGGGCGATCGGCACGGTCATGTCGGTGCGCAGGATGAGCACGTTGCCCTGCTCGTCGAAGACCCGGTAGGCCGCGCGTTCGCCGACGGCGTCGGAACGGACGAACGTCCCCTCGTACTCGAGCGCGGGCGTGGACACCTCCCCGTACTCGGCGGCTTCGAACACCGTGCGGATGCGATCGGTCATCGCCCGCAACTCGCGCATCTCGTCGGGCAGGACGTCTCGCGTCCCGCTGGGGATGCGGTCCATCATCGGCGCTTGAGGTTAGGGATCTCGCCGCGCCGGGGTTCGCCGGTCAGGCGAGGACCGGCGCGTCCTCGTGCCGGGTGATCCGCGCTCCAAGCGCCTGCAGCCGCTCGTCGATGCGCTCGTAGCCGCGATCGATGTGGCGGACGTTGCCGATCTCCGTGATGCCGTCGGCGCACAGGGCCGCGATCAGCATCGCCATCCCGGCGCGGATGTCCGGTGAGTCCACCCGGGCGCCACGGAGCCTGCGGGGTCCGATGACGATCGCGCGGTGGGGATCGCAGATCGTCACCGCCGCGCCCATATTGACGAGCTTGTCGGTGAAGAACAGGCGGTTCTCGAACATCTTCTCATGGATCATCACCGAGCCCTCGGACTGGCTGGCCAGCGCCAGGGCGATGCTGGTCAGGTCAGCCGGAAAGGCCGGCCACGGGCCGTCCTCGACCTTGGCCATGTGTCCGCCCTCATCGTTGCGGACCCTCAGCTGCTGATTGCCGGGGACGATCACGTCACGGCCGTGGACCTCGCTGCGCAGACCCAGGCGCTCGAACACGAGCCGGATCATCCGCAGATCCTGGGGGACCGTGTCCTTGACGATGAGCTCCCCGCCGGTCACCCCCGCCAGGGCCATGAACGAGCCGATCTCGATGTGATCGGGCGCGATGTCGTGGGTGCAGCCGCGCAGGCTGTCGCGCCCGTGAACGGTCATCACGTTGGAGCCGATTCCGTCGATGGGGGCACCCATGTCGGTGAGCATCCGGGCCAGGTCCTGCACGTGGGGCTCGGAGGCGGCGTTGCGGATGACGGTCGGGCCGCGGGTCAGAGCCGCGGCCATCAGCGCATTCTCGGTCGCCATCACGGACGCTTCATCCATCAGGAAATCGCAGGCCTGCAGGCCGAGCGCGGGAGCGGTCAGGCTGATGTCCTCGGGCCGGCTCTGGACGCTCGCGCCCAGGGCACGGAAGGCGTCCAGATGCGGATCCAACCGCCGGCGGCCGATCACGTCGCCACCGGGCGGAGGCATACGAGCGTCGCCGAAGCGCGCCAGCAGAGGTCCGGCGAGCAGGAAGGAGGCGCGGATGCGCTCGGCCAGCTCGGGGTCGACCTCCGTGCTCTGCACCAAGGAGGTGTCGACGACGAGCTCGCTGGGCCCGCGCCACTCCACGCGGGCACCGAGCGTGCGAAGCAGCTCGATCATCGCGTCGACGTCGGCGATCCGCGGGACGTTGCGCAGCGTGACCTCGTCCTGGGTGAGCAGGCAGGCGGCCAGGATTGGCAGGGCGCCGTTCTTGTTGCCGGCGGGAACGATCGTGCCCGACAGCGGCACCCCGCCTTCGATGACGAACTTCTCCAGGGGAATCGACCTCGAATCGGTGACGGCGGACCCGTGCAGAGCCCGCGGTGAAGCGT
>JALYZB010000030.1 GCA_030945945.1 Actinomycetota bacterium
CTCGGTCGCCCTCGCGCATCCGGCGCTGCTGTGGCTGGGGGACATCATCCCGTGGCCCGGCCCGCTGCCCAACGTGCTGAGTGTCGGGGACTGCCTGGTCTACGCCGGGACGCTGGTGCTCTTGCACCGCGCCTGCGCCCGGCCGCCTGGGCCGTCGGTCCCGGCCGCCGCGGTGCCCGCGCCGGGGGTGTCCAAAGGGCTCCCAACATTGCATCATCCCATCACCTGCTTCCTGAGAAGCCCTAACCTCCGGGCCACATGACCCCAGTCCGCGCCACCACGTCATCCATGCCGCCGTCATGAGCGACACCGGGCGCCTGCTCGTCTCCTGTCCCGATCAGCCCGGGATCGTCGCGGCGGTCACCGCCTACCTACGCGACTGCGGGGCGAACATCACGCACTCCGCGCAGTACTCCTCCGATCCCGAAGGCGGCGGCTTCTTTCTGCGCCTGGTCTTCCACGGCGTCGATCCCGTTGACCTCGGGGATGGGTTCGCGGCTGAGGTGGCGGCGCCATTCGGCATGCAGTTTCGCCTGACCGACGCGCTCGCCCCCAAGCGCATCGCGGTCATGGTCTCGCGCTCTGACCACGCCCTGCTCGAGCTGCTGTGGCGTTGGCAGCGCGGGCATCTCCCGGCGGCGATCGAGCTGGTGATCTCCAACTGGCCCGACCTGCAGGGCGAGGTGGCCCGGTTCGGGGTGCCGTATCACCACGTTCCCGTGACTGCGGAGAGCAAGGCGATTGCGGAGTCACGTCAGCTCGAACTGCTCGGCGACGGCCGCTTTGACCTGGTCGTCCTCGCCCGCTACATGCAGGTGCTCTCGCCGGCGTTCCTCGAGCGTGTCGGATGTCCGGTGATCAACATCCACCACTCCTTTCTGCCCGCCTTCGCCGGCGCCGATCCGTACGCTCGCGCCCGGCAGCGGGGGGTCAAGCTGATCGGCGCGACCGCCCACTATGTGACCGAGGATCTCGATGAGGGGCCGATCATCGAGCAGGACGTGATCCGCGTCACGCACGCCCACACCGTCGAGGAGCTGACCCGGCTCGGCGCGGACATCGAGCGCACCGTGCTCCAGCGCGCCGTCACCTGGCACTGCGAGGACCGCGTGCTGGTGGATGGCAGCGCGACGGTGGTGCTCTGACGACGAGCGATTTGGGCCAGGCCGAGTCCTACGCCGATCAGGCCGGCCAGGCCTGGGTGACAATGCAGCGGCGCTTCTGGGGCGCACGCGGCGGGGGCTATCGCCGGCGCGAGGGCTGGTGGCGGCCGGGTGCGTGGGAGCATGTGTGGCCGTTCGCCCGCGCGTTCATCTCCGCGCTTGACCTGGCCGGGCTCCCCGGTCATCTCCTCCCGGGCGGCTTTGATCCCGACACGGTGATCGCCGCCCACCTGGCGGCCCTAGAGCACTACTGGAACCCGGCGGACTCGCCCGGAGCCTACGCGTCGGATCCGGTCGGCAGCCGCTTCGGAGGCGATCGCTACTACGACGACAACGCCTGGCTCGGACTCGCTCTCGTTCAGCTCGAGCGGCTGCGTCCCGGGACAGCCGGGCTCGAGCGGGCCCGGGAGCTGTTCGCCTTCGCGGCCGCCGGATGGGACGCGCGCGTTGATATGCCACTGCCGGGCGGGGTGTTCTGGGTCGAGCAGGGGCGCGGCATCGGCCGGCGCAACCACGACCGCAACACGGTCTCCAACGCGCCCAACGCCCAGCTCGCCCTGCACCTGGTGCTGCTCGGCGCGGCCGGGGAGGACGAGCTCGCCGCCGCCGAGCGGATGATCGCCTGGGTGCATGCCTCGATGCCGGCCCCCGGCAGCAAGGGCCGGGAGTTCCGCGACAAGATCCGCGGCGACGGGTCAATCGACCCCGCGCTGTGGAGCTACAACCAGGGCAGCATGGTCGGTGCGCACATCCTGCTTCACCGCGCGGGCCGATCGGTGCAGGCTCTGGCTACGGCTGAGGGCATCGCCCGCGCGATTCTGGCCTGGCCTCTGTCGCGGCTGATGGACCAGCCGCCGGCCTTTAACGCGATCCTGTTTCGCAACCTGCTGCAGCTCGGCGCTGCCGGCGCCGATGACGAGCTGCGGGCGGCGATCCGGGTGGCGCTGCGCGCCTACGCCGACGCTCTGCTCGCCCGGCCGCGCGACCGGCACGGGCTGGTTCGCGCGCGCGATCAACCGGCCACGCTGCTGGATCAGAGCGCGGTCGTCTCGGTGCTCGCACTCATGGCCTGGGATCCGGCGAGCTGCGACCGACTGGCCTGAGCGGTCACAGCCGGGAAACGAGACCGCCAACCACGTCGGGCCTGTCCGCGGCTGCGGGTCCACAGCGGCTTGCCGTGCACGCCTCGCGGTCGGTCCCTGAGCGCCGGCCCCGGGGAGAAACCAACCGCATCGCGCCACGCGTGACGCACGGACTAGCCTCGCGGTATGGCCGCCAACGCCTCTAAAGCCGCGCCGGCCACATCGGCGCGAGCAATGCCCATGGAGCTGGATTCCCGGCACCTGATGCGCCGGCTGATGGTGTTGGCGATCCTGCTGGGAGCGGTGGCTACGGCCGTGAGCTCGCTTCCTGGGCTGGGAAC
>JALYZB010000221.1 GCA_030945945.1 Actinomycetota bacterium
GGCCCGGGCCGACCTCGCGCCCGGTCGCGGCCTGAATCCGGGCCTGACCGAGCTGCGAGCCCGACCCGGCGGGGACGAATCCGCCTGAGGACTTCAGGGCACCGGCCACCGGGCCGCCGAGCACCCCGGCCACGAGCACAAAGGCCAGGACGGCGAGTAGGACGCGGCGCGGGCGCCCGCTCAGGCGATCGGGCTCAGCGGGTCAAAGCGCTCGCGCCGCCGCCGTTGCGCAGCTTGAGCTTGGCCTCGGCTCCGAGCGCGTCTAACGCCATCGCCTGCCACGTGGGCGCCTGGGGCTGCCACAGCGCTGCCGAGTGTCCCCCGGGTAGATCCGGAAGGTGTGGGTCACGCCGGCCTGGGTCAGCTCGGCGATCAGAACCTGGGAATACTTCCCACAATCGTGAACGCTCGGATCCGTTTCCTGACCGTTCGTCAGCCGGCTGCTGTCGCTGTGAACGTGCTCGCGGTCGATGCGGTGCTGTCGGGCATCGCCAATGACGACCCCCACCGGCCAACCCACGCGAGCGCAATATGTGCGTCACGGTTCTCAAACATGCAGTGACCGGTCCATGCCGATCGGCCTTCGCCCTCTAGTCTTGACCCGCATGCGGATCCTGATCACCGGGGCCGCGGGGATGCTCGGCTCAGATGTCCGGGCGGCGGCGATCGCCGCCGGTCACGAGCCGCACGCACTGTCGCGGTCCGAGCTCGATATCACCGACGCGGCGGCGGTCGCGGCCGCGGTCAACGACAGCCGCCCGGACGCCGTGATCAACTGCGCGGCCTGGACCGACGTCGACGGGGCCGAGTCTGATCCGGAGGGCGCCGCTGCGATCAACGCGACCGGCGCCGAGCACGTCACCCGGGCGGCCTACGGGGCCGGCGCCTGGACGGTCCAGCTCTCCACCGACTACGTCTTCGCGGGCACCCAGGCCGAGCCCTACCTCGAGAGCGACCCGGTCGGTCCGGCGAGCGTCTACGGCGCCACCAAGCTCGCGGGCGAGCAGGCGGTCGCCTCGGCCGCCCCGGGCCGTCACACGATTGTCCGCACGGCGTGGCTGTTCGGCACCGGCGGGCCGTGCTTCCCGCGCACGATCCTGCGCGTGGCGCGCGAGCGTGGCCGGCTGAGCGTCGTCAACGATCAGATCGGATGCCCGACCTGGACCGGGCATCTGGCCCCGGCGCTGGTGACCCTCGCGGCGGGGGGCATCGCGGGACCGGTTCACGTGGCCGCCGCGGGCGCGTGCTCGTGGTGGGAGCTCGCCCGCGAGATCGTCGCCGCCGCCGGGATCGAGTGCGAGGTGGCCCCGTGCACGACCAGCGAGTTCCCGCGTCCCGCGCCGCGGCCCGCCTTCAGCGTCCTGCGCAGCGAGCGTGGCGCCGAGGTACCGGTCCTGCCCGCGTGGCAGGACGGTCTCAGCGCCTATTTGATCCAGAGCCGGGAGGTGGTCGCGTGAAGCTGCTGGTCTGTGGTGCCGCCGGGTTCATCGGGTCGACGTTCGTCGAACTGCGCGTCCGCGAGCACGGTGACGAGGTCACGGTGCTCGACGCGCTCACCTACGCCGGGCGCGAGGAGAACCTGCAGGCGGTACAAGCCGACATCCGCTTCGTGCAGGGCCAGATCGAGGATCCCGCGGCGGTGACCCGCGCGATCGACGATGCCGACGCGATCGTCAACTTCGCCGCCGAGACCCACGTCGACCGCTCGATCGCCGATCCGTACGCGTTCAGCGTCACCAACGGCCTGGGCACGCACGTCCTGCTCGAGGCGGCCCGGGAACGCGATCTGCGCTACGTGCAGGTGTCCACCGACGAGGTCTACGGGTCGATCGAGGCCGGCTCGTTCACCGAGACTTCGCCGCTGGCCCCCTCCAGCCCCTACAGCGCGTCCAAGACCGGCGGCGACCTGCTCGTCTCCAGCTACTTCCACACCTACGGCCTGTGGACGAACATCTGCCGGGGCTCGAACAACTACGGGCCGCGCCAGTACCCCGAGAAGCTGATCCCGCTGATGGTGCTCAACGCGCTCGCCGGCGATCATCTGCCCGTCTACGGCGACGGGCGCCAGGTCCGCAACTGGCTGTACGTCGAGGATTTCGGCCGGGGGATCGGACACGTGCTCGAGCACGGCGTACCGGGCGAGACCTACAACTGCGGCGGTCCCGACGAGTGCGAGAACATCGACGTCGTGCAACGGATCATCGAGCTGACCGGCGGGGAGCAGTCCCAGATCGAATACGTGACCGATCGCCCCGGTCACGATCGGCGCTACTCGCTGTCCTGCGCCAAGCTCGAGGCGCTTGGCTGGTCGGCGCGGATGCGATTTGCCGACGGCCTGCAGCGCACCGTGGACTGGTATCGCGAGAACGCGGCGTGGTGGGAGCCGATCCGCTCAGGTACCTATCGCGAGTACTACGAGCGTCACTACGGCCGCGCGCTGCGATGACGGCGGCGCGGGGCCGGCACGCGCCGCCACCGGAGGTCCGCCTCCCGCTCCAGCGTGAGCGGCTGCTGCGCGCCGCCGCGTTCGAATTCGCGCGCCGCGGCTACGCCGGCGCCGGCTCGGAGTCGATCAGCCGTGCAGCCGGGATGTCCAAGGCGACCTTCTACGAGCACTTCGCCAACAAGGAGGAGTGCATCCTGGCGCTGTTCGATCTTGCCGCCGTGGTGGTCACCGAGTCCATGATCACCGCCGCCCAGGGCGCGCCCCAGGATGCGGGCGAGCGAATGCGCGCCGGGGCCCGAGCGTTTCTCGGCGCGCTCTCGGCGCACCCCGAGTTCGCTCAGACGCTGCTGGTCGAGATCATCGGCGCCGGACCCCGGGCCGCTCAGCACCGCGACACGATGCTCGGGCGCTTCGCCGCCGTCCTCGACGCCGAGAACGCCGAGGCGGCGCGCCGTGGACTCAGCGGGCGCTTCGCGTCTCCCCACGACGCGTTCGCAGTGGTCGGTGCGATCGCCGAACTCGTCTCGCGTCAGCTGCGCAACGGGGTGCCGGCCGAGATGCAGGAGCTGGCGCCGGTGATCGAGCGGCTGATCATGGCGCTGGTTCCCGACGCCGGCCCGTGACGCCGCCCGGCGGCTCGGGCGGCTCGGGCACCTCCCGCGGGTCCGCCACACCCGCCACACCTGCCGCCCTCGCGGCGCTCGAGGGGGAGATCACCCTGTGCCGGCGCTGTCCACGCCTGGTCGTCTGGCGTGAGGAGGTCGCGCGCGTCAAGCGCGCTGCGTTCGCCGATCAGACGTACTGGGGCCGGCCCGTCCCCGGCTTCGGGGACCCGAGGGCGCCGATTGTCGTGCTTGGCCTGGCGCCGGCCGCACACGGAGGCAACCGGACCGGCCGCGTGTTCACCGGGGATCGCTCCGGGGACTGGCTGTTCGCCGCGCTGTGGCGCGCCGGCCTGGCCAACCAGCCCGAGTCGGTCTCCCGCGGCGACGGCCTGACCCTGCGTGACTGCTGGGTGTCGGCGGCGGTGCGCTGTGCGCCGCCCGATAATCGCCCGACGCCCGCCGAGCGCGACACCTGCCTGCCGTACTTTGCCCGCGAGCTGGCGCTGCTGACGCAGGCGCGGGTCATCGTCTGCCTGGGCGGCTTTGCCTGGGATGCCGCGCTGCGCATGCTGGGCGAGCTCGTGCCCCGGCCCAAACCCCGCTTCGGACACGGCACCGAGGTGGCGCTCGGCGAGCGAACGCTGCTCGGCTGCTACCACGTCAGCCAGCAGAACACGTTCACCGGCCGCCTGACCGAGCCGATGCTCGATGCCGTGTTCGCCCGTGGGCGTACGCTGGCCCGACTATAATTGAGCACACAACTTCACCTTCGGGAAGGCACCAACATGCGCGCAGCCCGCTACAGCTCCTTCGGGGGCCCTGAGGTTCTCGAGATCGTCGACATCCCCGACCCCCATCCCGGTCCGGGTGAGATCCGGATTGCGGTCCGCGCCGCCGGGATCAACCCGATCGACTGGAAGGTCCGCCAGGGGTTGATGGGCGGCGATCTGCCCAACGGAACCGGCCAGGAGGCGGCCGGCATCGTGGATGAGCTCGGCGAGGGCGTCAGCGGGGTCGCGGTCGGCGACGAGGTCTTCGGTCACGCTCAGGGCAACGGCGCCGCGCAGCACGCCGTGCTGCGCAACTGGGCGCCGATCCCGGTGGGCCTTGACTTCGCGGGCGCCGCAGCGCTGCCCGTCGCGGTCGAGACGGCGGTCCGGGGCCTGGACCTGCTTGCGGTCGGCGCGGGCGGCACCGTGCTGGTCGACGGGGCCGGCGGCGGTGTCGGGTCCGCGGCCGTCCAGATCGCCCGCAATCGCGGCGCGCGGGTGATCGGGACCGCGCGCGAGCCCAACCACGCTTATCTGCGGTCGCTCGGGGCCGAGCCCGTGACCTACGGCGAGGGCCTGGAGGACCGGGTGCGCGCGCTGGCTCCCGACGGAGTCGACGCCGCCTTCGACGTCGCCGGGGGAGGCCAGCTGCCGGCACTGATCGCGCTCGCCGGCGGCCCCGAGCACGTGCTCGCGATCGCGGACTACACCAGCGCTGAGCGATACGGTGTGCGGTTCTCCGGCGGCCCCGGGACCGCCCAGGCCCTGGACGCCATCCGGGAGATCGGCACCGACATCGAGGCGGGCCGGTTCTCGCTTCCGGTCAGCCGGACGTTCGCGCTGGAGGAGATTGCGGAGGCCCAGCGGGCCAGCGCGGGCGGTCACGTGCGCGGCAAGCTCGTGCTCGTCGTCGATTGAATGCCGTCGGGTGAGGGCGGTCGGCTGAGCGCTGACTGAGGGCGGCTGCTAGGGCCACCGGCCAAATGCGGCCGGCTCAGTGCGGGTGCGGCAACTGACTGCGGGCCTGCCTCCCGCAGGTGACACATTTATGCCTGCGCTCGGCATCTACAAAACGGTGCTGCGAGGTTGATGGGGTATCGCGGTGTCAATCGCGCAAGCCGCCCGTTGGACGGCCATAGGATGGAAGAAGACATCGCTGCGGACCCGGCGTCCGGGGTGCTGTCAGGATCCTGCGGTGAGCGACACTGTCCCACGCTCGCCGGGCTTGCCGTTGCCGACCCTCCGGACCGCTGGCGAGCACTCGGGTTCGCGGTCGGCGACGACGGACGCTTCACGCTGGGGGGCGTCGAGATCCGGCTCAGCGCGGGCGGGCAGGGGATCATCGGTTGGACGGTGACCGGCGCCCCCGGGCTCGACGCCGCCCTCGGCCTGACCGCGCCGGTCCCGGCCCCCGAGGCGCTCAGAGCGCCGCGAGCCGGAGCCCCGGGGTCCGAAGCAATCGGGGCCGGTGCCCCCGCCGAACACCCCAACGGGGCGATCGGCCTTGACCACGTCGTCGTCACCGTCCCGGACTTCGACGCCACCGCGGCGGCGCTCGAGCACGCCGGCCTGCCCTTCCGCCACGTTCGCCGGGCCGCCGCGAGCGTCCGCCAGGGCTTTCGCCGGCTCGGCCCGGCAATTCTCGAGGTGGTGGAGGCCCCCGGCGCCGGCGCTTCCGCGTTCTGGGGCCTGGTCGCGATCGTGCCCGATCTCGACGCGCTCCAAGAGCTCGCCGCCCCGCACATCCCGCCCGCGCGGTCCGCCGTCCAGCCCGGCCGCCGGATCGCGCCGGTCGGACCTAGCGCCGGTCTGAGCACGCAGCTCGCGTTCATGGATCCGGAGCCTGCCCGGCCCGGGAGGCCGCCGGCGAGCGCTCCGCGTCCGAGTAGCCTCACAGGATGGCTCTCGATGCGTTCAGTCCCCGCGCGCGAACGTGGTTTGCGGGCGCGTTCGAGGGGCCGACCGAGGCCCAGTCGCAGGCCTGGCCGGCGATCGCCTCCGGCGAGCATGTGCTCATCTCGGCGCCCACCGGCTCGGGTAAGACGCTGGCGGCGTTCCTGTACGCGATCGACCAGCTCGCCAACGACCCCGACCGCTCCGAGAACCCCAAGGAGCGCAGCACCCAGCTCGTCTACGTCTCGCCGCTGAAGGCGCTCTCCTACGACATCGATCGCAACCTGCGCACGCCGCTGCGCGGGATCGGCGCTGATCTGACCGT
>JALYZB010000054.1 GCA_030945945.1 Actinomycetota bacterium
CCTGCGGCGCGCGGCTGGTCGCCCATCCCGACGTGGCCAAGATCGCCTTCACCGGCTCGACCGAGGTGGGGCGCTCGATTGCCGCCGGCGCCGCGGAGACGATCAAGCGCGTCACGCTCGAGCTCGGCGGCAAGTCCCCCAACCTCGTGTTCGCCGATGCCGACCTCGAGGCGGCCGCCGCCTCGGCTCCCGGCGCGGTGTTCGGCAACGCCGGCCAGGATTGCTGCGCGCGCTCGCGGATCCTCGTCCAGGCCAGCGTGCTGGACGACTTCCTGGCCCTGCTGGAGCGCGGCGTCACCGCGATCCGAGTCGGCGATCCGCTGGATGAGGCCACCGAGATGGGACCCCTGATCTCAGCCGGGCAGCGGTCGACGGTCGCGTCGTTCGTCGGAGACGACGCCCCGGTGATCGCGCGGGGCAGCGTGCCCGACGGCCCGGGCTACTGGTACCCCCCGACCGTGCTGTGCCCAATCGACCCCGGCGACCGGGCGGCTCGGGAGGAGATCTTCGGGCCGGTCGCCGTAGTGATCCCATTCGACGATGAGGAGGAGGCGATCCGCTTGGCCAATGACACCATCTACGGGCTCTCGGGCTCGATCTGGACCCGCGACGGCGCCCGGGGGCTGCGCGTCTCGCGCGCGCTGGAGGTCGGCGTGCTGTCGGTCAACTCCAACACGTCGGTGCGGGTGTCGACCCCGTTCGGCGGCTTTAAGCAGTCCGGCTACGGCCGCGAGCTCGGTCCCCACGCGACTGACGCCTACACCGAGGTCAAGTCGATCTTCTTTGCCACCACAGCCGGATGACTCACGCCGCCGACATTCAAGCGAGTCCGGAAGACGAGCGGAGGCGATCAGCGTGAGGCTCGAGGGGAAGGTCTGCGTGATTACCGGCGCCGCCGGCGGGATCGGCACGGCGACCACAACGCGGTTCCAGCACGAGGGTGCGCGGGTGGTCGGAGTCGACGTGCTCGACCACGCCGTCGGGGAGCTGTCGCTGACCACCGACCTCACCGACGAGGCGGCGGTCGCGGCCCTGTACGAGGAGATCGCCGACGAGATGGGCGGGATCGACGTCCTGTTCAACAACGCCGGCATCTCGCCGCCCGAGGACGCGTCGGTGCTGGACACCGACCTCGACGTGTGGGAGCACGTGCAGGCGACCAACCTGCGTAGCGTGTTCTTCTGCTGCAAGCACGGGATCCCCCACCTGTTGAAAAATGACCCACCCACCCGAGGCTCGGTGATCAATACCGCGTCGTTCGTGGCCGTGCTCGGCTCGGCCACCTCTCAGATCGCGTATACCGCCTCCAAGGGCGGCGTGCTCGCACTGTCGCGCGAGCTGGGGGTCGAGTTCGCCCAGCGCGGGATCCGGGTCAACGCGATGTGCCCGGGCCCGATCGACACCCCGCTGCTGCGCGAGCTCTACGCCTCCGATCCGGTGCAGGCCGCGCGGCGGATGGTTCACGTTCCGATGGGCCGGTTCGGGACTGCCGAGGAGATCGCCAACGCCGTGCTGTTCCTGGCCAGTGATGAGTCCAGCTACGTCAACGCGACGACCTTCCTGGTCGACGGGGGGCTCAGCGGGGCCTACACCACCCCCGGCTGAGCGGCGGTCGCCGGTGGCCTAAGCCGTTGGGGGTCGGCTCAGCCGGCCTCGGGGACCGCCTCGCGGTGGGGCGGCAGCGAGGGCTCGACCCGCAGCAGCCGGGCCGGGCGCTCGGGCAGCCACCAGTTCCAGCGGCCGAACAGCGACACCACGGCGGGCACCAGCAGCGCCCGGATGATCGTCGCGTCGAGCAGGATGCCGGCGGCCAGGCCGGTGGCGAACACCTTGATGTCGGTCTCGGGTCCCGAGGCCATCGAGACGAAGGCGAGGAACAGGATCAGCGCGGCGCTGGTGACCAGCCGGCCGGTGCGGCCGATTCCGCGCACCACCGCGGTGTCGGTCGAGCCGGTGGCGTCGTACTCCTCGCGCATGCGCGCGAGGATGAACACCTCGTAGTCCATTGAGAGCCCGAACAGGAACGCGAACACCATCAACGGGATCCAGGCGGTGATCGAGTGCGTGGCCGCGATCCCGAACACCTGGCTGGAGCCGTGTCCCTCCTGCCAGACGAGCGTGATCACGCCCCACGCCGCACCTACGCTGATCACGTTGAGCAGCACCGCCTTGAGCGGCAGCAGCAGCGAGCGGAACGCCCGCGCCAGCA
>JALYZB010000223.1 GCA_030945945.1 Actinomycetota bacterium
CCGAGTCCCTGGCCCGCCGCAGCAGCAAGCGGGTCTCGCTGGAGGACATCTTCGGATCGGGCCTGCAGGAGCTCAACCTGGTCGTCAAGGCCGACGTCGCCGGTTCGCTGGAGGCGATCGAGGACGAAGTCGCCAAGCTGCCTCAGGATGAGGTCTCGGTGCAGATCATCCGCCGCGCCGTGGGTGCGGTCACCGAGTCAGACGTGATGCTCGCTGCGGCTTCGGACGCGGTCATCCTCGCCTTCAATGTCCGCCCGGTGGGCGACGCCCGCGCCGCGGCCGATCGGGAGGGTGTCCAGGTCCGCCACTACTCGGTCATCTACCGGGCGATCGATGAGCTGCGCTCGGCCATGCAGGGCATGCTCAAGCCCGAGGAGGTCGAGGAGTCCCTCGGCTCGGCCGAGGTCCGCCAGACCTTCCGCGCCTCGCGGGTCGGTGTGATCGCCGGCTCCTACGTGACCGACGGGACGATCACCCGCGGCGCCAAGGTCCGCCTGGTCCGCGACGGCACGGTCGTCTACGACGGCGCGATCGCCAGCCTGCGGCGCTTCAACGAGGACGCGCGTGAGGTCGCCAGCGGGTTTGAGTGCGGAATCGTCCTGCGCGACTACGCCGACGTCAAGGATGGTGACGTGCTCGAGACCTACGCCACCCGGCAGGTCGAGCGCGAGCTCGCCTAGTGGACCCGCCGGGAAGTCGTGCGACTTGCGGACGCGCCTACTGACCGGTGGGTCTGCGGCCATGAGCTGCGCCAACCTCGGCGAGGTGGGTGTATAGGATGCGCTCAGGCAGGATGCGACGCGTCGACGAGGCCATGAGGGCCGTGCTCAGCGACGCCATTGCCACAGACCTCAAGGACCCCCGAGTGGGTTTCGTCACCGTGACCGGAGTCAAGACCAGCCGTGATCTGCGCCACGCACGCGTGTATGTGAGCGTGCTCGGCGACGCCTCGACCCGGGCGGCGACGATCGACGGCCTGCATTCGGCGCGCGGCTACCTGCAGGGGCGGGTGGCCGCCGAGCTGACCCTCAAGCACACCCCGACGATCGAGTTCGAATACGACGAGTCGATCGACCACGGGATGCGCATCACCGAGCTGCTCGAGGAGGAGGCGATCCCGGCGCGCCCGGTGCCCGACCCAGGTGAGAGCGATGAGCAGCGCTAACGGCCATCGCTCCGACCGCGAGCTGGTCCTCGCCCAGCTGCGCCAGGCCTCCAAGCTGGTTGTCGCTACCCACGAGAACCCCGACGGTGACGCGCTGGGGTCGCTGGTCGCGATGCACGGGATTCTCACTGCACTGGGCAAGGACTGCCTGATGTTCATCGACGCCGACGAGTTCCCACTGCCCCAGGAGTACCGCTTCCTCCCACTCGACGACCACGTCTCGCAGCCGCCCACTGACCTTGACCAGCGCACCGTCGTGTTCCTGGACTGCGGCAACCTGGACCGCAACCCGGCCGAGGCGTTCCGCCGCCCCGAGGTCCACCTGCTCAACGTCGATCACCACCACGACAACACCCGCTTCGGCACCGTCAACCTCGTGGTCGCCGATGCCTCCTGCACGGCCGAGATCGTCTGGGACCTGATGGGAGAGCTCGGCGTGCCGCCATCACCGCTGGTCGCGGAGGCCCTCTATGTCGGCCTGGTCACCGATACCGGGCGGTTCATGTACGAGAACACGGGGCGGCGCGCGCACCTGATGGCCGCTGACCTGATCGATGCGGGAGTCGACGTCCATGACGTGTACCGCCGCGTTTACGAGGGCGTCCCCTACGGCAAGCTCACCCTGCTCGCCCGGGGCCTGGCCAAGGTCGAGCGCTATGACGGCGGCCGCCTGACGATGAGCGCGCTCAGCGCCGCCGACTTCGCGGACTCCGGCGCGGAGGAGAGCTACTCCGAGGGTGTCGTCGATCATCTGCGCGCCGTCCAGGGCACCGCGGTCGCTGCGCTGATCCGCGACCGGATCGGCGTCCCCAGGGCCGGCTTGCGCAAGGTCTCGCTGAGAGCGTCCGACGATCGTGTCGACGTGTCGCGGATCGCCCGCGCCCAGGGCGGTGGCGGTCACCGCCAGGCGGCCGGGTTTACCACCGCGCTCTCGCACGACGAGCTGGTCGCATTCCTGCGCGATCAGGTCTCGGCGCAGCTTGCGACATTGGCGTCGCGCGCCGTCGCGCGTCCCGGCTGCGCCTGACGCTGTCCGGGCATGCCCACCGACTACGTGCTGCTCTACGACAAGCCGGCTGGAATCACGTCTCACGACGTGGTCGCCCGTGTGCGCCGGACGCTGCCGCGCAAGACCAGGGTCGGGCACGCGGGCACGCTGGATCCGTTCGCCACCGGGCTGCTGCTCGTGCTCGTAGGGCGTGCCACCCGCGTCCAGCGGTTCCTGATGGCGCTGCCCAAGCACTACGAGACGACGGCGCGGTTCGGCGCGGTCTCGACGACCCAGGACCCCGAGGGCGAGATCACCGAGACCGGCCGGGTTCCCGCCGGGGATCTCGTGCTCCCGACCGGCCGGATCCGCCAGCGTCCGCCCGCGTACTCCGCGGTCAAGGTCGGCGGGCGCCGGGCGTATGACCTCGCGCGGGCGGGGGAGACTCCGGCGCTGGCCGAGCGCGAGATCGAGATCCATGCCTTCGCCGAGCTCGCCCGTGACGGGGATCGGCGAAGCTTCGCGATCGAGTGCTCGTCGGGGACCTACGTGCGCAGCCTGATCGCCGACCTCGGTGACGCGTACTGCGAGGCGCTGCGCCGCACGCGGATCGGCGCCTTTGACGTCGCCGACGCCGACCCCGAGCGGCCGGTCGAGCTCGATGCCGCGCTGCATTTCCTGCCCGAGCGGCGTCTGGAGCCCGCCGCGGCCCGCCAGGCCGGACACGGTGTGGCGGTCTTCGCGCCCGGCACCACAGAGCCCGTCGTTCGCCTCACCGACGCCGACGGCCTGATCGCGCTCGCCGGTCCCGGCGCGTCGCCCGGGATGCTCAAGCCGATCGTGGGCTTTCGCTCGGGCTGAGCGCACCGG
This sequence comes from Actinomycetota bacterium, assembly GCA_030945945.1. Next base: position 3,024 of record JALYZB010000223.1, read on the forward strand.
CCACCGGCCCGGACGGGTCCGTAGGCTGTCGCAGCATGGACGTCACGATGTTCTCAGAGGTCACGCTTCGGCCCCGGCGGGTCGCGGTGGGTGAGTTCGACGGGGTCCACCTCGGTCACCGTGCGGTGATCGCCGGCAGCGACACGGTGCTGACCTTTGAACCCCACCCGCTTGCCGTCACGCGGCCCGAGGCGACCCCCAGGCTGTTGACCAGCCTGGAGACCAAGGCCGAGCTGGTGGCGTCCCTCGGGGTCCAGGAGCTGGTGGTGATCCCGTTCGACGAGACCTTCGCCGCCCAGAGCCCCGAGGCGTTCATCGACGATGTGCTGCTCGGCCGCCTCGGTGCCACCCACGTCTCGGTGGGGGAGAACTTTCGCTTCGGCCACCGTGCCCGCGGCGACACGGCGCTGCTGGCCGCCGATTCGCGCTTTGCGACACGCGTGGTGATGCTCGTCGAGGTCGAGGGGGAGATCGTCTCCTCCAGCCACATCCGCGGGCTCGTGCTCGCCGGTGACGTGGCCGGGGCGGGGCGGTTGCTCGGGGCCCCGTTCTCGCTGCGCGGCGAGGTCGTCCACGGTGACGAGCGGGGGCGGACCCTGGGCTTTCCGACCGCCAACCTGATCCCCGACGAACGCCTTGTCTGCCCCGGCCACGGCGTCTACGCGGCGCGCGCGGGTGATGCCTGCGCGGCAGTCTCGATCGGCGTGCGCCCGACCTTCGGCTCGGGCCGCTCACTGCTGGTCGAGGCCTACCTGCTCGACTGTGAGGGCGACCTCTACGGCCATCTGCTGCGGATCGAGTTCCTGCAGCGACTCCGAGGTGAGAAACGCTTTGCGACCGTGCAGGCGCTGATCGAGCAGATGCACGAGGACGTGGCGCGTACGCGCGGGATCTGCGCGTGAGCATCGTCGGGTCGCCGCTCTGCTAACTTCACCGGCCGCATGAACCTCACGCAGGAGCGCAAGCAGGAGCTGATCACCCAGTTCGGTGAAACCCCGGCTGACACCGGCAAGACCGAGGTCCAGGTCGCGCTGCTCACCGAGCGGATCAACCTGCTCACCGATCATCTGCGCGCGCACCGCAAGGACCACCACTCGCGGCGCGGGCTGCTCATGATGGTCGGCCGTCGCCGGCGCTTTCTCAACTACCTGCAGAGCTCGGATCTCGAGCGCTACCGGACGCTGATCCGGGAGCTCGGGCTCCGCCGGTGATCGACGCCGGCCAACCGGCTCCCGATTTCACTCTGAAGCGGGGGGACGGCAGCGATTTTACGCGCGCCGACTTGCAGGGCACCACGACCGTCCTGGTCTTCTATCCGTTCGCGTTCAGTCCGGTCTGCACCGATCAGCTCAACCTCTATCACGAGGTTCTCGGAGACCTGCACGAGCGCGGCGCGAGCATGTACGCGGTCTCCTGTGACGCCAGCCCGGCCCAGACCGCCTTCCAGGAGAAACTCAGCGTCAGCATCGAGCAGCTCTCGGACTTCGAGCCCAAGGGCGAAGTGTGCCGCGCCTTCGGCGTCTATCACCCCGGTGGCTTTCCCCAGCGGGCGCTGGTCATCACCGACCCCGACGCGACCGTGCGCTGGAGCTATCAGGCACCCTCGCCGGGTGACCTCCCGGGCGCGAACCTGATCTTCGACGCGCTCGCCTGAAGCGCCCCGCCCCGGTGACTGAGCTCGGCTCCGCACCGGTACCGCCGCCGGGGCCCGATGATCACGCTCGGGGACCCCAGGGCGTGCCCGTCCTGATCGAGTACGCCGACTACGAATGCCCGTTCTGTGCAGCCCTGCATGAGCCGCTGACCGGACTCGGCGTGCGTCTGGTGTTCCGCCACTTTCCGGTTCGCTCAAGTCACTCGCGAGCGTGGGCGGCGGCGGCGGCTGTGGAGGCCGCCGGCGCGCAGGGGGCGTTCTGGCCGATGCACGATCTGCTGTTCGCCGATCAGGCTCGCCTTGAGGATCCCCATCTCTGGGACCGGGCCCGCGCGCTCGGTCTCGACCTCGAACGCTTTGACGCCGACCGGCGCAGCGAGGCGACCACTGAGCGGATCACGCGCGACTTCCGCGCCGGCGTGCGCGGCGGCGTCGTGACCACACCGGCCCTGTTCCGGTGGACGGCAGCCGGGGCACAGCGGATCGACCCGGCCGAACTTTCAGCCCGCAGCGGCGGGCAGTAGTGGGGCGCCGTGGCGGCGGCGCCGGCTAGGACCCGGGCGGCGCCGCGACCGGCGTCGCAGCGGCGCCCGGTGCAAAGCCGCCCAGCGGCGGGGAGCTGCCACGCAGACGACAGCGATCACTGGTGTCCGACAGTGCCGAACGGACGAGATCGAACTGGCGCGCGCCGATCGCCGGATCGAGATGGGCAAATGCGCGCGAGGCCTCGCAGACGCCTTTGACCATGCACAGGACGTCGATCGCGTTGACGTCCTGGCGGATCTTGCCCGCCGCCTGGGCGCGGGTCACGAGCGCGTCGAGCACCGACATCAGCTCGGCGTGTGCGTTGTGGATTTCCTCGTTGCCCAGCCAGTCGTCCTGCAGCGCCTCGAACAGCGCCCGGTCGGACTGCTGGCGGCCGACGGACTCGTCGAGCAGCGTAAACAGCGCTTCGCCCGGATCCTCGGCCTGCAGACACGCCCGGCCGCGGAGCACCATCTCGCCCATCCGCTCGGCGACGATCGCCGCGATCAGATGCTCCTTGGAGGGGAAGTTGCGAAACAGCGTCCCCCGCCCGACGCCGGCACTCTCCGCGATCTCGCCGACCCCGACGTCCAGCCCGCGTTCACAGAACATCGTCGTCGCGGCGTCGATCAATCGGCGGCGGTTGCGTTCGGCGTCGACCCGCAGCGGCTTGCGCTCAGTCTCCATCGCACCGGGATTGTCTCCCATCGGTGATCCGCTGTGTGCCAAACCGGCCGTCGCGCCGCCCTCAGACCGCCACCGGGACGGCCGTGCCGGAGGAGGCGAGCTCGCGCTCGACGTCACTCATATGCCGCTTGCGCAGCGCAAAGACCATCAGCGCGGCGCCGGCCGCGAGCATGATCGCGGCGGCCAGAAAAGCGACGTGATAGCCCGACACGCGTGCGGCCAGCGCCCCCGCGGAGTGATGGTTCAACAGATTCGTGGTCCGGCTGGCGGCCAGCGTGGAGAGGATCGCCAGGCCGAGCGAGCCGCCGACCTGCTGGGCGGTGTTGAACAGACCCGAGGCCAGTCCGGCATCCTCACCACTGACCCCGCTGGTGCCCAGCAGGGTGATCGGCACGAACGTGAGCCCCATCCCCAGCGACATCGGGACGAGTCCGACCAGCAGGTCGCTCACGTAGCTGCCGTGGACCGGCAGCTGGGTCAGCACGAGCATCCCGATCATCGCCAGCACGATCCCCAGCACCGAGACGTTGCGCAGCCCGAGCCGCTTGATCAGCTGTTGGGCGAGCACCGCCCCGACCATGATCCCGGCGGTGACCGGGAGGAAGGCGAGACCGGCCCGCAGGGGGCTGTAGCCAAGGATCTGCTGCACATAGAGCGAGGCGAAGAAGAACATCCCGAACATCGCCGAGGCGACGAGCAGCAGCGCCGTGTCCGCGACCGCGAGGGCCCGGACCCGGAAGATCGCGAGCCGCATCAGCGGTGCCCGCGTCCGCGCCTCGACGACCAAGAAGCCGGCCAGGAGCACGATCCCCACGGCGCCCAGTCCGAGCGTGCGCGGCGAGCCCCAGCCGTAGGCCTGAGCCTTGACGATCGTGTAGACGAGCACGACGAGCCCGGCGGTGACCGCGAAGGCTCCGGCGAGGTCAAAAGTGCGGTGCGCGACGTCAAGCTTGGATTCGGACACGTAGCGCAGCGCGAGCGCGACGGTGGCGATGCCGACCGGCACGTTGACGAAGAAGACCCAGCGCCACGAGGCGATGTCGGTCAGGACGCCGCCCATCAGCAGGCCGACGGCGGCGCCCCCGGCCGCGATCGCGCTCCACACCCCGAGCGCCTTGGTGCGGTCATCGCCGTCGGTGAAGGTGGTGGTGACGATCGACAGGGCGGCGGGGGAGACCAGCGCGCCGCCGAGGCCCTGCAGGCCGCGCCCGACGATCAGCATGCCCGAACTCTGGGCAAAGCCGTTGATCAGCGAGGCGACCGAGAACAGCATGACCCCGGCCACGAACAGCCGCTTGCGGCCGAGCAGGTCTGCGGCGCGGCCGCCCAGCAGCAGAAAGCCGCCGAAGATCAGGGTGTAGCCGTTGACGATCCACTGCAGGTTGGCGGCCGAGAAATGCAGGCCACGCTGGACCGAGGGCAGCGCGATGTTGACCACGGTCGCGTCGAGCACGACCATGAACTGGGCCAGGCAGGCGATCACCAGGACCAGCCACGGATTGACGGCTCGGGCGCGGCGGGCTGCGGCGGCCGGCGGGGAGATGGTTGCGGCGCTCATGTGGACTCCTTGGTGACGGACGAATGCGCTAATCTGGACCGGCAGGTCCGCTTACGGTAACACAACCGGACCGCACGGTCCGTTTCCATTCTGTGAACAACGCCCACATCGTGTCCGGCGTCCCCAGGGCTGAGCGACCGCTGGCCGGGTGCCCCGTCACCCGCTAGCATGCCGCGGGTTCGGAACGAAAAGAAACGAAGCGCTCCGCCGACCGAAGGGCGGAGGAAAGAAGGGAATTACATATATGTCTGACGCCGTCAAGCGCGTCTCCGTCGAGATCGAGGGCACCGAGATCTCTTTCGAGACCGGCAAGCTGGCCAAGCAGGCCTCCGGCGCCGTCGTCGTCCGCTCAGGCGAGACGATGGTCCTCTGTACTGCGACCCGCGGCAACCTGCGTGAGGTCGACTTCCTGCCTCTCACCGTCGATGTCGAGGAGCGGATGTACGCCGCCGGGAAGATCCCCGGCTCGTTCTTCAAGC
>JALYZB010000061.1 GCA_030945945.1 Actinomycetota bacterium
TACGCGATTACTCATCCGGTGCAGGTCGCCGGACTGAAGAACGCGGCCGGGAACGTCGAGTACCCCAACCTGGCCAACATCTCGGCGGCGGCGCGGACGGTCTCCCGCGTGCCGGGCAATAACGAGCTGCACATCGTCAACCCGTCGTCGACCTACGGGGCCGCGTACCCGATGTCGACGTTCACCTACGCGATCGTGCCCACCAGCTCGAGCGTTGGTTCGTCGATCTCTGCGTTCGTCAACTACGCGATCTCCGCCGGGCAGAAGTTCGGCCCCGCGCTGGACTTCGCGCCCCTGCCCCGCGTGGTCTTCAATGCGGACCGCAAGAGCGCCAAGACGATCCACTAGCCGCACGGTCTGAACGCCCGAGAGGAGAGCCGCTCGGCCGCACGCCGGGCGGCTCTCGGCCGTTCTCAGGCTGACGCCGCGGTTGCCTGCGGCTGACACCGCGGTTGCCTGCGGCTGACTCGCCGCGGTTCTCAGCGGCTCACGCAGGCGGGCACCCGCAGCGCCCGCCAGGCGCGATTGGCCCGCTGCTCGCGTCCGAGCAGCTGCTGTTGCAGCGTCTTGACCGCCACCACCGGGTCGTTGCCTGCGCGCAGGCCCTTCAGGGAGGAGCGCAGCGCCGCGAGCTCGGTCTGCATGGCCGCGACCGCGGTGGCGATCGAACCACGACCGCCCAGGTTGCGCAGGGCGTGGATCTCGGGCCCGAGCACGGCGATCCCCTGCGCGAGGAAGCGCTGCCCGCCGCTCGGCGTCTCGGGCAGCCTGATCGACGCGGTCTGGTCGGCCGCGCGATCGCACACCTGGGTGGCCTGGCTACGCAGCTGCGCCGCGGTCAGTCCGCCTCCGCACCCCGCGAGCATGATGGTGGTCAGGACGCTCAGCGCGGTCAGGGCGCTGAGCGCCCGTCGCCTCATCGCAGCCTGACGGACAGCAGCCGCTGCAGCTGGTCGATCGTCTCCCCGGGCTCGCGATGGCGAACCGCGGCCATGCCGATCGCCGCCGCCGGCTTGAGGTTGAACCCCAGGTCGTCGACGAATACGCAGGCCTCGGGCGCGAGGCCGATGCGGGCCGCGCCAAGGGCATAGATCTCGGGGGCCGGCTTGCGCATCCTGACCTCGGCGGAGATGACCGTGGCGTCAAACAGCTCGTCCAGCAGCACTGGGTCATAGCTGCCCGCGCCCCACGAGTTGGAGATCATGCCGGTGCGGATCCCAGCCGCGCGGGCGCGGCGCACCGCGTCCACCATCGCGGGTTCCAGTCGCGACGCGGCGAAGATCCGGGCGATCAGGTTCTCCGGCGCCACGCCGAGCAGCTCTGCGAAGCCGAGCTCGAAGTCCGCCTCGGGCAGGCTGCCGTCCTCAAGGCCGACGAGCAGCTCACGGCTGGCCGGGTCGCTGCGAAACCGCTCCCGGAGCGTCTCGGAAGACAGGCCCTCGGCATCGCAGAACGCGCCGAAGGTGGCAAACACGTCGGTGGTCATCACCCCGCCCCAGTCGACGAGCAGTCCGGTGAGCGCGCTCTCCACGGTCAGAACCCGTTGCGGGTGACGGCCAGGGCCCGGTGGGCGAGCTCGAGGACGCCCTCACCAAAGCTCTTCAGATAGGGATCGTCGGTCGAGCCCGACACGGCGCGCTTGTAGTTGCCCTCCATGAACGCGACCGCCTTCCACATCGCCAGGGCCACGTACCAGTCCAGGGCCTGCATCGAGCGTCCCGAGCGCGCCTCGTAGCGCGAGACCAGCTCGGGACGGCTCGGGAAGCCGTCCCGGACGGTGACGCTCTGCAGGTTGAAGCGACTGTCATCGGCGTCATCGGCTTGGCGCCAATGGAGCATCATGTAGCCGACATCGGCCAGCGGGTCCCCGATCGTGGCCATCTCCCAATCAAAGATCGCAATCAAGCGCGCCGGCGCGTCGGAGGCCACCATCGTGTTGCCCAGGCGGTAGTCGCCGTGGACGATCGTGGCCGCCGGGGAGTCGGGCATGTTCTCCGCCAACCACGTGCTGACCTGCTCGAACTCCGGAATCTCGCGGGTCTTGTTGTGCTCCCACAGGCCGTTGAAGCGCCGCAGCTGACGCTCCAGGTACCCGGTCGGCTTGCCGAAGCCGTCCAGTCCGAGCGCCGGCCAGTCCGCGGCGTGCACCTCGACGAGCGCGTCGATCAGCTCGTCGGCGATCCGCTCGCGCTGCTCCGGCGTGTCCAGGATTTCGGGAATCGTGTCGGTGATGACCGCACCGCGGATCTGCTCCATCACGTAGAACGGCGCGCCGATCACCGCCGGGTCCTCGCCCACCGCCAGCACACGCGGGGTGCGCACATCGGCCCGCTCCAGGGCACTGAGCAGGCGCGCCTCGCGCAGCACGGCGTGGGCGCTGGGGGGAAGCGGCCCCCGGGGCGGCCGGCGCAGGACCACGCCGGTCGACAGCCCGAAGGTGACGTTGGAGTGACCCTCGGTGAAGGGCACCGCGGTCAGGTCAGCGGGGGCCTCGAGCCCGTGGGCGGCGAGAAACTCCCGCAACGGCTCGAGGACAAGCAGTGGCTCACGGTCGTTGGCGGTGCCCTGCGCACGGGTCTCGACGATGTCGTCGGGGGCGGTGGTCGTCATTGATCGGGCAGCCTACCGCCGCGCCTGCGC
>JALYZB010000073.1 GCA_030945945.1 Actinomycetota bacterium
CACGCGATCGTTCGGGTCGGGCGAGGCGGCGCGGAAGTCGAGTATGCGCTGCAGCGCGGATGCCGTGATGGCGAGTAGGGCGGAGGCGGGGTCGGGCACCGATCTACGATAGCGCCGTGGACCGCCTTCTCCTGATCCTGCCGTCGGACTACCTACCGGGCGTCGGATTTCCTGTCGGCGGCGCGCGAGCTCGGCGTCGCGGTCACGGTGGCGTCTGAGCGCCGGGCAGCGATGGCGTCGGTGATGGGCCAACGTGCGCTCACCCTGCGCCTGTCAGACCCGGCACTCGCAGCCGAGCAGATCGCCGAGCGGGCCCGGGAGACCCCGTTTGTCGCGGTGGTGGGCGTCGATGACCAGGGGGTGATGGCCGCCGCGTTGGGCGCCCAGCGCCTCGGGCTGGCCAATAACCCCCCGGCCGCGGTTGCTCGCACGCGCGATAAGGCGGCGATGCGTCGGGCGTTCGCGCAGGCGGGCGTCTCGCAGCCGCGCTTCGCCCTGCTGCCCAGCGGAGCCGACGTCGCGGCCGTGGCGGGCGAGGTGGGCTTTCCGTGCGTCATAAAGCCGCTGGGGCTGTCGGGCAGCCGCGGGGTGATCCGGGCCGACGACGCCGAGCAGGCGCGCGCGACCGCCGAGCGCGTCCGGGGCATCGTGGCCGCCGCGGACGAGCCAGCCGACGCGCCGCTGCTGGTGGAGAGCTACCTGCCCGGCGCTGAGGTGGCGATCGAGGGGCTGCTGCGCGGCGGGCGCCTGGAGGTGCTGGCGGTGTTCGACAAGCCCGACCCGCTCGAGGGGCCGTACTTCGAGGAGACGCTGTACGTCACGCCGTCGCGGCTGCCGCCCGGCGTGCTGACCGAGGTCAAGGCTCTCACTGGGCGGGCGGCGGACGCGCTGGGTCTGCGGGAGGGACCGGTGCACGCCGAGCTGCGCGTGGACGGCGACCACGTGAGCGTGCTGGAGTTGGCGGCCCGGTCGATCGGCGGCCTGTGCTCGCGCGCCCTGCGCTTCGGCGCCGGCGTGAGCTTGGAGCAGGTAATTCTGCGCCACGCCCTGGGCCTGGGACTCGAGGACGTGGCGCGGGAGTCGGCGGCGTCTGGGGTGATGATGATCCCGATCCCCGGGGCTGGCGTGCTGGAAGCGGTCGAGGGGCAGCAGGAGGCGCGGGCGGTGGAGGGCATCGACGGGCTGGAGATCATGATCGCGCGTGGCCGCCCCGTGGTGCCGCTGCCCGACGGCGACCGCTACCTGGGTTTCCTGTTCGCCCACGGGGCCAGCGCCGACGCCGTCGAGCGTTCGTTGCGGGCCGCGCATGCCTGCCTGCGGATCCGCATCGAGCCGCCGGCGCGCGAGTCCCTCCCGGCCCAGCGCTAGCGTGGATCGTCCGTGCGTGTCCTGCTGATCTCGACCTATGAGCTGGGCCACCAGCCGTTGCACGTCGCCTCGCCGGCGGCGGCGCTGTGCCGCGCCGGGCACGAGGTCCGCTGCCTGGATCTCAGCGTGCAACCGTGGGACCCCGACGCGCTGGAGTGGGCGCAGGCGGTCGGCTTCTCGGTGCCGATGCACACCGCCATGCGCCTGGCGCTGCACGCCGGCCGCCGAGTGCGCCGCGAGCACCCCGGGCTGCCGATCTGCTTCTACGGCCTCTATGCCACCGTCAGCCGCGAACTGGTCACCAGGCAGCTGGGCGCGCACATGATCGCCGGCGAGTACGAGCCGACGCTCACGGCCTGGGTGAACCGCCTGATGGCCCCAGGCGCGCCGAGCCCCGCCGCCCCGATCGTTGACCTGCAGCGCGGCACCTTCGAGCTCCCCGCGCGCGAGCTGCTGCCGGGCCTGGAGCGCTACGCCCGCCTGGTGATCGGCGGGGAGGAGCGGCTGGTCGGCTACGTGGAGGCCAGCCACGGGTGCGTGCACCGCTGCCGCCACTGCCCTGTCCCCACCGTCTATGACGGGCGCATCCGCGTCGTGCAGGCCGAGACGGTCCTGCGCGACATAGAGCGCCTAGCCGCGATGGGTGCGCGTCACATCACCTTCGGCGACCCCGACTTCCTCAACGGCCGGCGCCACTCTGTGGCGATCGTGCGCGCGCTGCACCGGCGCTGCCCGGAGCTGACCTTTGACTGCACCACGAAGGTCGAGCACGTGCTCGAGCACGCTGACGTGTGGGCGCAGATGGCCGCCGCAGGCTGTCTGTTCGTCGTCTGCGCGCTGGAGAGCGTCAACGACGAGATCCTCGAACGGCTCGATAAGGGCCATACGACCGCGGAGGCGGTATCCGCCATCGAGCTGCTGCGCGAGCACGGGATCGAGACCCGGCCGTCGTTTATGCCGTTCACGCCGTGGACGAGCCCGCGTGACGTGCTGGAGATCGTCGATTTCGTCGCCGCGCACGATCTGGTTGCCAACGTCGATCCGGTGCAGTACACGATCCGGCTGCTCGTGCCCGAGGGCTCACTGCTGCTAAAGCGCGACGACCTGCGCGAGCACCTCGGCCCCTACCAAGCCGAGCGCCTCAGCTACCCATGGCGCTCAGCGGACCCCGAGGCCGACCGGCTGCAAGGCCTGCTCAGCGCGCTTGTCCAGCAGAGCACGGCCGCTCAGGAGGCGACGGGCCTGACGTTCGCGCGCATCCGCGCAGCGGCGCGCGAGGCGACCGGCGAGCCCCACGGACCACAGCCGGAGGCCATCGAGATGGGATCGACCGAAGGAAGACCACGGCTCACCGAGCCGTGGTTCTGCTGAGCAGAGCCCACCGAGGGCCAGTTCGGTCCTCTCACAGCGGGATGACGTGAGCACGTTCCACGTCCTGGGGGTTCCCGTCGACGTACAGCGAGAGGGTCTCAGGTTTCGTGGTCGTAGACGCCGGTAAACGGAGTGCCAGGCTCCTGGGCGGGGGTCCAGTCGGCCGTCGTCGTATTGCCTGTTGGTGACGACCCCGCAGTTGGAGGACGGGCACGTGGTGCCGTTGGGGGCGGTGAGTGTCCACCTGGTTCCGTTCGCGTGATGTGTTTTCCGTTGCCGACCTGGCCGGGCAGAGTCGCGATGTTGGTCGGTCCGGTCTTGATGCCGAGCGAGAAGCCGTCGGTTCCGGGTTGGCTGATCGTGGTGCAGGATTCTCCGGCTCGGTGGTATCGAAGCCAGGTTGAGACGGTAAACGACTTGGCGGTGTCGACGACTGGGGCGCTTGTCACGGCCTGCTGCCTCAGGGTTGGGCTACACCCTCCTGCGCAACAACTTCTACATGCAGAACTTCTGATGCTGGCCCCCGGCATCTCCCAGACAAACGAGTTCGGCTCCTCCGCCGGCGACGGACCAGTCGGTGTCATCGACACCCGCGGCGTGGCTGCTGCGACTGCGGAGATCGCCGCTTCACCCGCCGCGCACGTCAAGTAGGACCTACATGCTTACCGGGCTAGAGCTTCTCTCCTATGCCGACGTGGCCACGATCCTGTCCGAGGTCCTCGGCCACCCGATCGCGTTTCACCAGCGCACGCGTGAGCAGGACACGCGGGAAATGATCAGCGCCGGCGTGCCGGAGCCATCGCCACGATGAACCCCACGCGGTCAGCCTGAGGCGACGGCGACGGGGCCTGGATCTCTGAGGACGTGCTGGCGATCCTCGGCCGACCCGCGCGCACCTTCGAGCAATTCGCCCGCGACCACGCCGCCGCCTTCTCGGCCGGAGGATGACGATGCCCACCTACTCCGTCACCGGAGCCTCGGGTCACCTCAGGGCCCTCGCCGTTCAAGAGCTGCTCGCCCGGGGCGCGTCGGCTTCGGACATCGTCGCCGTCGTGCGCACGCCGAGCAAAGCCATCGGCCTCGCCGAGCTAAGCGTGCAAGTGCGCGAGGGGGACTACTCGCGCCCCGAAACGCTGAGCGCGGCCATCACCGGCGTGGACCGGCTGCTGCTCGTGTCCAGCAGCAAGGCGGGGCAGCGGGTCGCCCGCCACACCAACGTCATCCAGGCCGCCAAGACAGCCGGAGTCTCGCGCATCGCGTACACGAGCATGCTTAACGCCGATGACACGACCAACCCGTTGGCCGGCGAGCAGGCGCTGCGCCAGGCGGGCGTGCCGTTCACCCTGCTGCGAAACGGCTGGTATACCGAGCACTACACCGACCAACTGGGCCAATACCTCCAGCACGACGAGATCCTCGACGCCGCCAACAGCGGCCGGATCTCCGCAGCCACCCCGCCAGGACCCCGCCGCCGCCGCACTGCTCCAAGACGGAGAAGCAACCGCAGCTACGAACTCAGTGGCCCGGCGTTCGGTCTCCCCGAGCTCGCCCGGGTAATCAGCGAGGCAACCGGCACGCCGGCGACCTACCGTGACCTCCCCGTCGAGCAATACACCAGCTGGCTACAAGACGCCGGCCTGGACGAAGCGACCGCCCGATTCGTGGCCGCCCTGGACGCCTCGATCGCCAACGGCGACCTTGAGACCAACAGTCAGGACCTCGCGCAGCTGCTGGCGAAGCCGGAAGCTCGAGCCGCAGACCCGCCTCGGCGACAACGCGGAAGTCCCGCGCGGTGAGCGAGTTCGGCCCCCCGGCACTGCCGGTTGCCATTTGATCAACCTGCGGGTCGCGCGGGTCAGTAGGTTGGGCGCCATGCCCGAATCTCATCCCGTCATCCCACTGTTGGTCTATGAAGACATCGAGGCCGCGCACGCGTTTCTCGTCGATGCGTTCGGTTTCGCCCCGGGCCGATTGGATCGCGATCCTGACGGCCAGGTCGTCCATGGTGAGATCAGCGAGCGGATCAGGTCATCTGGCTGCATCGCGCGGCCGTCGATCATGAGCTGGCCTCAGCAGCCTCTCAGGCCCTCGCGAGCGGTGGCCTGGTTGTCAATGTCGAGGACGTCGACGCGCACTTCGTACGCGCCCGGTCCGGCGGTGCCGTCATCAAGACCGAACCCACTAATCAGCCCTACGGCCGCCGGGAATACGAAGCCCGTGACCTTGAGAACCACCGCTGGTGGTTCGGTACTCCCCTGAACTAGCTTGCGCCCGCGGCGCCTTTCGTTGTATCCCGAGCAGGTTCTGCTTTGGAGTTCTCGATGCCGGAAGCGGCACTCTCGCTCACGTGGCTGCTCGAGAGACAGAGCAGGGGCCTCCGAAAGCGGCGCGACCGCACCCGCTCATCGGGTGGAGGCGACTGCACAATTCAGGGACGGGCGGATAACCGTGGATCCTCGACGTAGGCGACAGGAACCGCTCCGACGTTCGCTGATGGGTTGTCAACCGGCAGCTCCGCTATCGACGGCGGCGAGTCCCGCGGGTAAATCGAAACCGCCAGGGCGCTGTCGGCCTCGTCGTCTGTGTCGGATGGGCATGGTCATCCGCCGCCACCGTTGTTGTCGTTGTTGAGCAACGTGTTGACGATGGGTCCGATCTGGGGCCAGAAGATGATGACGAGCCCGGTCAGCACGACGAGAAGCACGAGCATGATGAGTGCGAGTGCGCTGAGGGTCAGGATGATCCGGCGGGGGTTTGGTCGCCATCGGATGCCGAGTGTGTCGAGTACCTGGTCGAGCAGGCGGGGTCCGTATCTTTCGCGTCGGGCCGCGGCGAGCCGTTGTTTCCACCGAAGGACCATCTGCTCGGCTTCTTTGCGTTCGTGGCGCTTGTGCCTCGGGAGCTCCGCTCGGCGCTTGGTCCAGTAGTCATAGGCTTCTTGGGCGTCTTGGAGCGACGGTGGTGCGGTGAGATCGGCGAGCAGCGCGTCGTCGCTGTTACGACGGCCGTCGGGATCGGGAGTCGGTAGGGCGTTGTGAGGGTTGGTCACGGCTACAGGCGTCAGGGTAGAGAAGGGGTGTTGCGGGCGAGTGGGGCGACGGCGCGACCGAGGACGCCGCGTTGCCGAAGCCCGAAAGCAAACACCGCCGGCGATCTTCCAATGAAGTCGCGTCTGGTCCGTCCTCGTTGATGAAAGGCGCAGTAGACCCACGACACTCGACTGAGGAGGCGGCGGAACCCGCCTGGCCACCACCACGCGCGAGAGCACCCGCGACGCTGCTATGAGCAACCGCCCCGGCGGCCACGCTCAACGTTAGACAGCGGACTCTCACCACGAAACCCGGTCCTGCGGTACCCAACCCGCGCATATCAGCCTGACCACGCGTCGCGCACCCGCCAGGACCGCCGCCTCCTCAGCCGAGCACAACCACCCAACC
>JALYZB010000085.1 GCA_030945945.1 Actinomycetota bacterium
GGCACGGCCACGTTCATGATCCTCGGGGACACCTGCACGCGGCGATGCGGCTTCTGCAACGTCAAGACCGGCAAGCCGACCTGGAACGATCCGCTGGAGCCCGCCCGGGTGGCACGCAGCGTCGCGAGGATGGGGCTGCGCCACGCGGTCATCACGAGCGTTGACCGCGATGATCTCCCCGATTACGGTGCCTCTGCGTTCGTCGGTGTCATCCGCCAGATCCGCCGCCAGTCCTCCGAGACCCAGATCGAGGTGCTCACCCCGGACTTCCGCGGCGCCGAGATGCCGCTGGCCAAGGTAATCGCGGAGCGGCCCGACGTCTTCAATCACAACGTCGAGGTGGTCCCGCGCCTCTACCCCGTCGCCCGGCGCGGCTCGACCTGGGAGCGCTCCAACCGGGTGCTGCGCAACGCCAAGGAGTACGGCGGCGACGAGGTGACGACCAAGTCCGGGCTGATGGTCGGCCTGGGCGAGTCCTTCCAGGAGATGGTCGACGCGCTCGGTCAACTGCGTGACAGTCATGTCCAGGTGCTGACCGTCGGCCAGTACCTTCGTCCCACCGAGCGCCATCTGCCGATCGTCCGCTACTGGCATCCCGACGAGTTCACGGCGCTCGAACGCGCCGCCTATGAGCTCGGCTTCTCCCACGTAGCGGCGGGTCCGCTCGTGCGTTCCAGCTATCACGCCGATCAGCACGTCGCTCAGCGCCAGCCCGGCGCGGGGCCGCTCAAGGAGGCCGTCTCCGCATGAGAACTCGAGCCAAACTGCTCCTCATCGCCGCTCTCGCGGCACTCGTCGTGACGGCCGTGCTCGCTCCGGTTGCGCTGGCCGGCGCCGGTGGTGGATCGGCCGGCTTCAGCGGCGGCGGCGGATCGCGCGGTGGCCACGGCAGCGGCTTCGCGCTCTACTTCGTCCTTGATCTGCTCTTCCACATCGCGCTGCTCGGCCACGGCCTCGGTGCGCTGGTGCTGATCGCGCTCGCGCTCGCCTTCTTCTTCTTCACCCGGATCCTGCCCAAGATGGCCGAGGCCCGTGCCGAACGGGCGGCCGCCAAGACGCCCGGCCCGCGCACGACCTCCAAGCGCGAGCGGCGGGTCGAACTGGCCGCCGCCGAGGCCGCCGACGAGGACCCGGAGTTCGCTCCTGACCACGTGCGGGAGACCGCCAAGCGCCTGTTCTTCGAGATCGAGACCGCGTGGGACCGCGATGACCGCGCGGCGTTGTCGCGGCTGGTCGGCCCCGAGCTCCTGGTCGAGTGGGAGCGGCGGCTGACCGACCTGCAGCGCCGCGGCTGGACTAACCACGTCGAGCCGGTCGGCGAGCCGACGATCGAGTACGTCAACCTGCACCGGACCGGCGACGAGCACACCGACCGCGTCGTGGTCAAGATCGACGCGCGGATCCGGGATTACGTGGTCGACGGCTACGGCCGCCACCTCAAGCGCACCGGCAAGCTCTCCGAGATGACACGGATGCGCGAGTTCTGGACGCTGGGACGGCGCCACGGTCACTGGATGCTGATCAGCATCGAGCAGGGAGCCGAGGGCGCGCACGCGCTCGATGAGAAGATCGTCGCTACCCCGTGGGGGTCGAGTCCTCCATGCGTGACGAATCGCTGCTGGAGGGCGCCGTCGCTGACGCGGTGCCGCAGGGCACCAAGATCGCCGAGGTGGCCGACCTGCAGTACGAGGGGGACGCCCAGAACGCCGCCAACGATCTCAGCCTGGCCGACGGCCGCTTTGCGCCCGACGTGCTCGAGATCGCGGCCCGACGGGCCGTCAACGGATGGGCCCTGGCGGTCGACGGCAACGACGCGGCTCTGCGGGCGGTGGCCACCCCGGCCGCGGCCCGGGAGCTGCTGTATGCCGGGGACACGAGCGGGGCCCTGCGGATGGTCGTCCGTGGTCCAGTCGTCAACCGGATCCGGATCGTCGGTTTGGATGCCGCCGACGAGCCGCCGACGATGACGATCGAGATCGACCTTTCGGGCCGGCGCTACATCGAGAACCGCGACACGACCGCGGTCGTGGCGGGCAGTCGCTCCCGGCAGACGAGCTTCACCGAGCGCTGGACTCTGTCGTTGACCGATGACGCCGACCAGCCATGGCGGATCACGGCGGTCGCAGCACCGGTCGGGCTGCATTAGGCTGGCCCGCCCCGGGCCGGACGCCCCGCCCGCCCGGGGCGGCATCGAGCGCCGCCCGGCGCCGCCATCGAGCGCCCGCCCAGACGCGTGATCCCCCTCAAGGACAACATCCCCACGGATCGCCTTCCGGTGGTCACGGTGGGGCTGATCCTCGCCAACGTCGTCGTCTACCTGCTCGCGGTTGCCCACGGGGGCTCGCTGATCAGCGGGCCCGACGCTCACGAGATCTACCGCTACGGCGCGATCCCCTATGCGTTGGCCCACCCGAGCCAGCACTGCGGAGTGCTGCAGACGATGACGAGCGAGTTCGCCTGTGCGCATCAGGCCGGACTGGTGTCGGGACTGCCGTGGTGGCAGACGGTGTTCACCAGTATGTTCGTGCACGCCTCGATCCTCCACATCGCCGGCAACCTGCTGTTCCTGTGGATCTTCGGCAACAACGTCGAAGACTCGATGGGGCCGGTCAAGTTCCTCGGCTTCTACGTGCTCGGCGGCATCGCCGCCCTGGCCCTACAGACGGCGGTCGGGCCCAACTCGCTCGCGCCGACGGTCGGCGCCTCGGGGGCGATCGCCGCCGTGCTCGGTGGCTACATCGTCCTCTACCCACGGGCGCGGGTCCTCAGCCTGGTCTTCATCATCCTGTTCTTCACGGTGGTCGAACTCCCGGCGCTGCTGATGCTCGGTCTGTGGTTCGCCGAGCAGGCAGCCTTCGGGGCGGCGGGCCTGACCTCGACGAGCGCGAGTGGCGTGGCCTACTTCGCACACGTCGGCGGCCTCGTGTTCGGGGCGCTGACGATCCGCTGGCTGGCCTCGCAGCGCAAGCGCGTGCCCCCGACCCGCGTCGTGGGGGCTCGCTGATGCGCACCGCCCTCCTGATCGTGGTCCTGGTCTTCATCGCCGGATTCGGCGCCCTGACCGTTATCGACATCTCCCGCTACGGGCTGACGGGACTCGACATTGCCGCGATCGTGATCCTGGCCCTGTTCAGCACCGGCATCGTCGGCGCGCTGCTCCACCGGCCGCCAGATCAGTGACCGGGACCACCTCCCCGCGCCGAGCCTCGCCTGACCCGTCGGGACCTCACGCGCCGTCAGCGTGGCCTCGCGCGCGCTACCCCACCAGCTCCACGACGACGTGCTCAAAGCGGGTGAACTGCCACAGTTCGCCAACCCGCTGGGCCACCGCCTCGGGGCTCACCGCCGTCACCTGCTCGGTTCCGAATCCCTCGACGTTGAAGGACGCCAGCGCGGTTCCGTAAGCCATCGCGCTGCGCAGCACATCGGTGCGCAGGCCCGATTGGAGGTGACGGGCGATGTAGCCCACGAAGCCTCCGGCGAACGTGTCGCCCGCCCCGGTGGGATCGATCACCGTCTCCAGCGGATAGGCCGGCAGGGCGAAGAACTGGTCCGCGGTGATCAGCGCCGCCCCGTGCTCGCCCTGTTTGGCGACCACGATCGACGGTCCCGTGGTGAGGATCTCCCGCGCCGCGGAGACGAGATTGGGCTTGCCGGTCAGCTGGCGCAGCTCCTCGTCGTTGAGGATCAGGCAGTCGACCCGGGAGATGACCTGGAGCAGCTGATCGCGGGCGATGCCGATCCACAGGTTCATCGAGTCCAGGGCGACGAACTGCGCGTTCTCGCACTGGGCCCGGACGTCGAGCTGCAGGCCGGGCTGGATGTTGGCCAGGAACAGGACCTCGGAGGCTCGTGTCTGCTCTGAGAGCTTTGGCGCGAAGGACTCGAACACGCCAAGCTGGGTGTCGAGCGTCTCACGGGTGCCGAGATCCCAGCCATATTTGCCCTTCCAGAAGAACGTGCGGCCGCCGGCCACGTGCTCGACGTCCTCGGTCGAGGTGCCACGCGTTTGCAGCACCGCCAGCTCCTCATCACCGAAGTCGTCTCCCACCGGTCCGACGACGCGGACGTGATCAAAGAACGACGCCGCCAGCGCGAAGTGGGTGGCCGCCCCGCCGAGCATCCGGTCGCGGACGCCGAACGGCGTCTCGACGGCGTCAAAGGCGATCGATCCGACGACGGTGATGCTCATGCCGGCACCGTCGCCGTCGTAGCGCGCGGCGCCGCTGGCAGGGGGAGTTCAGTCGTCCGCGGTCGGGGGGGCATCTCGGCTCTCGCTTTCTCTGGTTCGCAGCTCATCGAAGCCGATCCTAGGAGGCAACGGCCCGCGCTGCCGTGCGGCCGGTTATGCGGTTGACTGCCTCAGCTCACCCGTAGTAGGGTCACCTCCAGGGAGATTGGTCAGCCTTTGCGGGCTGACGGCAGAGTATTGGCGCCGTCCGCGCTGGCCACCTTCCGATTCCGGCAATCGCCAGAGAGGAACACAGCATGCCCATCCCGACCGAGCTCGTCGGCTCGCTCCCGCGTCCCATGAAGCTTCAGGAGGCGTACGCCGCCTACGACGAGGGCACGATCGCCCTCGAGGACCTACAGGCCCTGCAGGACGAGGCGGCCGAGGATTCGATCAAGCGCCTGGAGGCGACCGGCGAGACGATCGTCACCGACGGCGAACAGCGCGAGTCGAGTTTTGCCACCTACAACCTCACCGACACCCTGGCGGGCACCGGACTTGCCGACGGCCTCGCCGGCGATGGTCAGTTCTTCGCCATCTTCGATGACGGGCACAACCGCCAGCTGCCGCGGATCACCCACGGCCCGTTTCGCTACAAGACCTATGCCGCCGAGTTCGTGACCAAGAACCGCGCGATCGCCTCCCATCCGGTCAAGCAGGCGGTCATCTCACCCTCGATGATGATGCTGCTGTACCCGCTTGACGGCGAGATCGACGGGTATCCGCGTGAGCAGTTCCTCGAGGACTGCGTCGACGAGGCCGAAAAGGACATCCGCCAGTGCTTCGCCGCCGGTGCGGTGCGCGTCTCGGTGGACTTCACCGAAGGCCGGCTGGCGAACAAGAACGATGCCCGCAACCCGTGGACGGGCAAGAACATGCTCCAGGAGTTCATCGATCTCAACAATCGGCTGTTCGCGCGGTTCTCGGCGGAGGAGCGAACGAACATCGGGATCCACACCTGCCCGGGCGGGGACTGCGACTCCGTGCACTCCAAGGAGGTCCCTTACGAGCTCCTGCTCGAGCACATGTTCGAGATGAACGCGGGCTACTTCCTGATCCAGTGCGCATCCGAGGACGATCGCGAAAAGGTCTATGAGCTGTGCGGCAAGTACCGGCGCGACGACGCCGACGGCGTTGCCCAGGTCTGCTTCATGGGCGTCATCAACCCCCTCTCACCTGAGGTCGAGACCGCTGAGCACGTGCGCGACGAGCTGCTGCTCGCGGCCCAGCACATCCCTGCCGAGCGGCTCGGCGCGACCGACGACTGCGGGTTCTCGCCGTTCAGCCGGGATGTCAAGCCCGCGCACGGCTCGCCGGACTTCGCTCGGGACGTGGCCATGCAGAAGATCTCCGCGCGGTTGGAGGGCGCGCGGATGGCGTCAGAGCAGCTCGGCGTCTAAATCGATCGCGAGCAGCGCCGGTCGCGCGACCGGCGCTGCTATCACCTCATCGATGCCCATCCGCGCCATGCCCACAGTCGGCGGTGAGGTGCTGGTCGACTTCCTCGGTGCGACCGTGCCGGGGACGGTAACCCACGTCGACGCCGAGGGCCACCGGCTCGAGGTCGCGACCGACGACGGCGCGCGCCTGAGCTTCACCCTCAACCGGGCCACGGCCGCGTTCACCAGCGACGGCCTCACCGGCGCGCGGCTGCGCTTCGTGCTCGGCCAGCGAGACTGAGCCCGGTCAGGACCGGGCCGCGATCTGCAACCCTGTGGCGATGGCACCCCGTCGGGTATCACTGGTCGCCGCCGTGCTGGCGCTCGCGCTGGCCGGATGCGCGAGCGCGGCCTCGTCCCTGTCCAAGCCACGGGCCAGACCACCGGCGGCCGCGGGTGCCGGGCTGGTTCGTCGCGCGAGCTTCGTCAGGACGTTCGACGGCGGCCCCCGTGTCGTGCCCCGCCCCCCGATTCTGTGGGATCCGATTCCGTTCGGGCCCACCCGCAAGGCCCAGATGACCGACTACGCCCGGCGGCATTACGGCAACTTCCTGAAACCCACGTGGCGCCTGACCGACCCGCACGTGATCGTCATCCACTACACCGAGTCCAGCTACAGCTCGGCCTACAGCACGTTCGCCACCGACGTCCCGGACTCCGAACTGCACGAGCTCCCCGCGACCTCGGCGCATTTCGTGATCGACACCCACGGCGCGATCCACCAGCTCGTCTCCGTGGGCACGATGGCCCGGCACACGGTGGGTCTGAACTGGACCGCATTCGGGATCGAGCATGTCGGCTACAGCGACGGCCAGGTGCTCGGTGACCAGGCCGAGATCGGAGCCAGCCTGCGGCTCGTCCAGTGGCTGCGCTGCCGCTTTCACATCGCCGTGCGCAACGTGATCGGACACGCCGAGAGCCTGTCGAGCCCCTATCACCACGAGGACATCGCCAGCCTGCGCACCCAGACCCATGGCGACTTCGTCCACGCCGACATGCAGATCTATCGCCGTCGCCTGCGCGCGCTCGGCGGCTGCTGACCCTCCGCCCCGCCGCCGATCCGTCGCTGTGACCGGCAGCTTGAACCGCACCCGCCCAGGAGGCCCACCATGACCACCGCCACCGCATCCGGAACCTTCACGATCGGCTCAGACCTCACGGTCACCCGGCTCGGCTACGGAGCGATGCAGCTCACCGGAGACGGCATCTGGGGCGAGCCGACCGACCGCGGGGAGGCGATTCGCGTCCTGCAGCGCGCCGTCGAGCTCGGCGTCACGCTGATCGACACCGCCGATTCCTACGGGCCCTACGTCTCGGAGGAGATCATCCGCGAGGCGCTGCACCCGTACGCCGAAGAGCTCGTGATCGCCACCAAAGCCGGTCTCGTCCGCACAGGGCCCGGTGAGTGGCATCCGCTCGGGCGACCCGAGTATTTGCGCCAGGAGTGCGAGATGAGCCTGCGACGGCTGGGCCTGGAGCGGATCGACCTGTATCAGCTGCATCGCGTCGATCCCCAGGTCCCGGTCGCCGAATCGCTCGGTGCCCTGCGCGAGCTCCAGGACGAGGGCAAGATCCGTCACATCGGTCTCTCGGAGGTCAGCGTCAGCGAGCTGCAGGACGCCCAGGCGACCGCCGAGATCGTCACCGTTCAGAACCTCTACAACCTCGGCCGTCGCGATGCCGAGCCGCTGCTGGAGCACTGCGAGGAGCACGGGATCGGGTTCATCCCGTGGTTTCCGCTGGCCACCGGCGGCCTGGCCAAGCCCGGCGGTCCGCTCGCCGCGCTCAGCGAGGAGCACGGTGCCAGCCCGTCCCAACTTGCGCTGGCGTGGCTGCTGCGGCGCTCACCCGTCATGCTCCCGATCCCCGGAACGTCGAGCGTCGCGCACCTGGAGGAGAACGTGGCCGGGGCTGGGCTCGAGCTCAGCGACGACCAGTTCAAAGCACTGAGCGCGGCGGCGTCCTGAGCGGCGTCTGGGCTGCTCAGTCCCGCGTCGCCGTCGGGTGAAGAACGGGCACCAACGACGTCCAGCCGCCGGCGAGCAGCGCGACGAGGGAGGGTGGCGTGATCACCGTCGCCCGCCCGTGCCGGGGCCGGGGGCGCCGGCTCGCGTAGCCGCCCGGCGTCCAGGCGTGCAACGCGTCTGCGAGCACAAGCCAGGGCACGTCGTCGACGAGCACGAACGTGCCGTCCGGCAGCTCGCGCCACCCCGCCCGGTGCCGACGCTGACCGCCGCCGGGCTCCAGGCGCTCGCGGTGCAGCTGGGCGTCGATTGCGTCCGCGCCGCTTTGGCCGGGATGCAGCTGTGTCCAGCGCTCGGTCAGCCGCCGGTAGTCGGCGTGCCGGCACAGCGCGCAGGGACGGTGCCCGGCGGCGAATGCGGTTGCCTCGTCGAGGAAGAACAGCTCGGTGAACCGGCCCGGCGCCATCAGCGAAGTCCGCTGCCAGCCCCGGAACTCCAGCTGACAGGCGATCCAGCGACGAACGGCATGGGAGCGGCGCAGCCGTCCATGCCCATCGTGCAGGCAACCTCGGTTGCCGTAGACGAGGCCGCGTTCCGGGGTGATGATGATCGCGCCCAGCGGCGTGACCCGGTTTCTCAGCGGCACGATGACCGGCGTATCACGATCGCAGTCACCGTCGGCCTCTCGTGCTTAGCCGGTCGGGTTGGTCATGACGGCAGCGACTCGGCCAGGGGCTCGCAGGCGGCAGCAGGAGCCGAGGATCCGTTGAGCGTGGTCCGCAGGCGGACGAAGGCCGCCGCGCCCAGGACGGCGGGAACGCCGAGCTGAAACAGCCGATAGGCGAGGACCGCGGCGGCCGCCTGGCTCAGCGGTGCCCCGTAGAGGACCATGGCACCGATCAGGCCGCCGTCGGTGCCTCCCACGCCGGCGGGAAGAGGGATCAATCCGCCCAACTGACCAATCACGTAGGCGAAGATCAACGGGGCCAGCGGCACCCCGCCCCCAAAGGCGGCAAAGCCGGCGATCAGGGCGGCGATATCAAAGCCCAAGTACCCGACCGCGCCGAGGATGGCTTGCCACTGACCGGATCGCAGCAGCCGACCCGTGTCACGGATCCCGTGGTTGAGCGTGACCGCGGCCGCCCGCAGCTTGGCGACCCGCCCGGCGCCGGTGCTCCCAGGACTGACGTGAGCTAGTAACCGCGGCAGCAGCACGACGACAACCGCCGCCGCCCAGGCCGCTGCCGACAGAACGATCGTCAGGACCACCGGGACATGACCAGGGAACCATCCGGTCAACAACATCGGGCCCAAGACCGCAGCCACTGCGAAGTTGGGGATGCTGGTGAGCACAAAGAAGGCGATGCTGCGTCGGCCGATGTGCTCCGTCGACATGCCGCCCTGGCGCAGGGCCCACACCCCAAGGGCCAGCCC
>JALYZB010000104.1 GCA_030945945.1 Actinomycetota bacterium
GTTCAACGGGATCGCCCTGATCAGCCTCCCGTCGGCGGTGCAGACCGGTCAGCTGACGATCATCATCAACTGGGTCTCCTCCAACTGGATCCAGCTCATTCTGCTGCCGGCGCTGATGGTCGGCCAGAACGTGCAGTCGGCGGCCGCTGACGCGCGCGCAGTCAAGACGTTCGAGGATACCGAGCGGATCCTCGACCGCTTGAACACGCAGACCGCCGGGGGCCTGAAGGAGATCCTCGACGCGATCCACGCGCTGCCGCGCTGAGGCGCGGTGGATCAGGCGGTGGCTGTCTCCGGTGTCGGCGCAGCCGCCGGGGCCTCGTGCTTGGGGATCATTGGCCCGCTGCCCGCCGGATCGAGCACGTCGTGCTCGAAGAACGTGTAGCGGCCCTCGAGCACCGCCTGGGCGACGTCGTACTGCTCGGCGTCGTCGTTGGCCCAGAGGGCGTGGAACAGCGCGTCGGCGCGGCGGCGCGCCTGCCCGCAGAATAGGTCAGCGAGCTCGAACACGGCCTCGCGATTGGCCGGGTCCTGGGTGCCGAGCGTCGAGGCGTACACACACGCGCAGGAGATCGCGTACAGCTCGGCGCCGATGTCCACGATCCGGCCCAGCAGCTCGCCCTTCTGCTCGAGCTTGGCCTGGTAGCGGCCCATCGCGTAGAACGTCGAGCGGGCCAGCTTGCGCGAGGAGCGTTCGGCGTACCGCAGGTGCCGCGCCAGCGACCCGAATTCGTCGAATGACCGCGGATCCTGGCCGGCGCCGACGGTCAGCGACGGAAACCACTTGGCGTAAAACGCCCCCGCCTTGGCGCCGAGCTTGACCTTCTCGCCCACGCCACCGTCTCCGAGCAGGATGTCACCGGCGATCTGCAGGTGCTGATCGACCGCCTCGCGGGCGATCATCAGGTGCATGATCTCGGTCGAGCCCTCGAAGATGCGGTTGATCCGCATATCGCGCAGCATCTGCTCGGCGGGCACCGGCTTCTCGCCTCGCGCCGCCAGCGACGCAGCCGTCTCATAGCCCCGACCACCGCGGACCTGGACCATCGTGTCGACGGCCTCCCAGCCCCGCTCGGAACCGTAGAGTTTGGCGATCGCCGCCTCGATCCGGAAGTCGCGGCGCTGCTCGTCGGCCAGCCGCGAGGAGACGTCGAGAACCGCCTCGAGACCGAACGCCGTCCCGGCGATGAACGCGATCTTCTGAGCAACGGGATCGTGCTTGCCCAGCGGCTGCCCCCACTGCTTGCGCTCGTTGGCCCACTCGCGAACGATCTTCAGCGAGTACTTGCTGGCCCCCACGCAGATGGCGGGCAGCGACAGGCGTCCTGTGTTCAGCGTGCCGAGGGCGATCCTCAGCCCCTTGCCCTCACCCTGGATCATGTTCTCGGTGGGCACGAACACGTCCTTGAACTCGGTCACCGAGTTCTCGATCCCCCTCAGCCCCATGAACTCGTTGCGGTGCCGGACGGTGATGCCATCGGAGTCCATCGGGCAGATAAAGGCGGTGATCCCGCCTTTGGCGCCTGCGCGCTTGGGGACGACGGCCATCACCACGACCACGTCGGCGATCGCGCCGTTGGTCGCCCACAGTTTGGTGCCGTTGATCAGGTAGCCACTGCCGTCCTCGGTCGGCACGGCGGAGGCCGACATGCGCGCGGGATCCGATCCGACATCGGGCTCGGTGAGCAGAAAGGCGGAGATGTGGTCCTTGGCCACCTTGGGCAGCCATTCGCGCTTCTGGGCCTCAGATCCGTAGGTCTTCAGCGGCTCAGGGAGACCGATCGACTGGTGGGCGGACAGCAGCGTCGAGATTGCTGCGTGCCAGGTTCCGGCCAGCGACAGCGCCCGGTTGTAGTCGACCTGAGTCAGGCCAAGGCCGCCGTACTCCTTGGGGATCTTCATTCCCAGGGCGCCAAGGTCCTTCAGGCCCTGGATCAGGTCATCACCGAGCTTGCCGGTCGCCTCGATCTCGAGCGGGTCGACCCGCTCGGTCAGAAAGGCGCGCAACCGGCCGAGGAACTCCTGCCCCTCGCGGGCGCGCTCGGGATCGGCCTTGGGCTGAGGATGGATCAGGTCGAGCTGGAAGTTGCCGAGGTACATCTCGCGACCGAACGACGGCTTCTGCCATTCGCTCTCGCGGCTCTCCTCGGCAACCTGCTTGGACTCTTCATATGAGGGATTGTTCGAAGACATGCGCAACGTTTACCCGTGCGGGGCATTCTTTGCACCGCCGGGACGCCCGGTTGACAGCGGCCGGCGTTGCGGATGGCCCGATGGCCGACCGCAGCCGGAGAACCCTGTCCACATGGCCCTCTCTCCCGGTCGCCCCGGGCGCTTAGATGGGCGCATCGACGCCGTGCTCTCATGCTCCGGATCGGACGCGACGCAGCCTCGCCCTCTGATCGTCGTCAGCACCTCCGAACTTCGGCGCGGAGGAGTGGTCCAAGTCGCCGAGAGCGAGCCTGCGCGCCACGAGATGGTGCTCGGGCTTCGCTACCTGCAGGCGATCGAGGCCGCCGGCGGTATCCCCGTCGTCGCGGCTCCGATGCCCGCGGGGGGGTTGGAGGCACTGTTGGATCGCGCTGACGCCGTCTGCCTGTCGGGCGGTCCGGACCTGGACCCGGCCGGATACGGCGCCCGGCGCAGCTGCCGGGTCGGTCCCACCGAGCCGCAGTTGGATGCCTTCGAAATCGAACTCGTTCGGGCGGCCGACACGCGGCAGCTGCCGATTCTCGCTATCTGCCGCGGAATGCAGGTGCTCAACGTCGCCCGCGGGGGGACGCTTCACCAGCATCTCCCTGAGGTCGTCGGCGAGTCGATCGGTCATCGCCAGCGTCTGCCCGGGCACGTGCCGACCCACCCCGTCACGGTCTCCCCCGACAGTCGCCTGGGCCAGATCATCGGCAGCAGCTGCCAAGTCAACTCGTTTCATCACCAGGGCGTCGAACGGCTCGGCGCGGGCCTGGTACTGACCGGGTGCGCGCCGGATGGCACGATCGAGAGCGTCGAGGGGGAGGACCGAGATTTTGTGATCGGGGTGCAGTGGCATGCCGAGGGGCTGACCGGCCGTCCCGAGCAGGCGTCGTTGTTCGCGGCCTTCGTCGCCGCCGCGCGGGACCGCCAGCGCGGCGACGTCGCCCTGGCCCGCGCGGCGTAGCGTCAGGTTGAAACCCCGAGCCCTGACCTGGCCATGACCGTGTCGAATGTGCGGGGGAAGCGCTCCGGCCTGGCTGATGGGCCGAGACGGCGCTGAGCTTGGACCACGGGCGCCACGTCCGCCGGCGACGTCTGCATGCATACCCCGCCGGCAGGGTCTTGTCTGAGCTACGAGCACCTCGGGTAGGTCAATACCATCACGTCCACGAGGCAAGGAGAGGTAGTGATAACGCTTGGCATCATCCTGTTGATCGTCGGCTTCATCGCCAAGGTCGCAATTCTGTGGACCCTGGGGATCATCCTGCTGGTGATTGGGGCGGTTCTCGTGCTGATGGGCTCGATGGGCCGGGCCGTGGGCGGGCGACGGCACTACTACTGACCCAACCGGAGCGTCCAGCCCAGGCCAGACGCTCTCGCACGAACGGCGGGGCGCAATCCGTAATCCGCGCCGTCCCTCCGGGGCGATTCATCCCGACCCCCCGTTGACCCCCCGGCGGTTTCGTGCAAGCCCACGGGAGGCTCGGTCC
>JALYZB010000140.1 GCA_030945945.1 Actinomycetota bacterium
CTGCGGGCTACCGGATCCCGCTGTCAATGCGGATGGTCAAGCTGGTGAACTGATGCCCGGTTACCGAGACTTTCTGTGACCACGACCGCGGGTACGCGGTGTGACTGGTTACCGTGACCAGGTAGCGTCCGGCCCGGAGGGGGACGGTGAAGTGCCCGTCCGCAGAGGTGCTGACCCGCGCGACGGTTCCGCGTGAGGCCGTGCGGGACACGACGAGGGTCGCCTGATAGGGGCGTTCGCAGATGGCACCGGGGCGCTCGACCGGGCACGTGGGTCCGTACAGCACCTGACCGCGCAGACCGGAGTCCGGGGTTGTCGCGACCGCCGGGGCGCTGCCCAACAGGAAGGCGCCGATCGCACCCACAGCGCAAGTGAGTGGAGGAAATCTCGTCATCACGTCACCATCGGTGACTTTGCGGTCGAGAGCAAGCCGAGTTGCGGCTGGCCGGTCACGATCAGGGCCGCGGAGCTGCGCGAGACGGTGGGACCGCCGGGATAGCCGCTGCTGAGCCCGCGCTCTCGCGGCTGACGTGCCCGAGCCGGGTGCCTCTGAGGATGCGCGACCCTGGGATCCGGTAGTAGGTGCGCTGACTGGCGCGCTGCTGACTGGCGACGGCGCGGCCGAGAACGATGGCCTGGAAGGTTCCGACGAGCAGACAGCCTGCGGTGACGCGAAGTCCGGAGTCCCAGCCGCCAAGTTCTCCGGCCAGAACGGTCAGGACCACGGCGACCGCCACGATGTGCCACAGCGGCGTGGGCTCGCCAGATCCGACGGCTCGCGCGGAAAGCGGACCGCTGCTCGCGATCGAGCGGCGCAGGCCGCGAGGTCCCAGCCAGGCGAGCAGGGCGGCAACGACCAATAACTGCGCGACGGTGCTCGCCGGCGCCTGCCCGGCCCGGACCGTCACGGCGAGCAGCAGGACGGTCCCAATCGCGCCACAGCTCGCGAGCACCGCCCCCTCGCGCCGCAGCCGCTGAAGATAGGTCGGCGCTGTCACACGGGGAGCCTGACAGAACACCATTGGGTAGCGTGTGCCGCGTGTCCCGCGCGAGGCGATCGGCGTCCGGAGTCGATCGGTATGACCTGGTCGTCGTGGGGGGCGGCACCGGCGGGCTCGTGTCGGCCCTGGTGGCAGCCGGGATCGGCGCGCGCGTGGCGCTGGTGGAGCGCGCGCGAATGGGTGGTGACTGCCTGTGGACGGGATGCGTGCCGAGCAAGAGCCTGCTGGCCGCCGCGGATCTCGCTCACCGGATGCGGCATGCCGATCAGGTTGGCCTGGTCGCCTGCGAGCCGGTGATCGACTTCGCGCAGGTGATGGCGCACGTCGACGAAGCGCGGCGGGCGATCGCACCCCAGGACTCGGTCGAGCGACTGGAGCGCGAGGGCGTCGACGTCGTCTCGGGCCACGCCCGCTTTGAGGGGCCGGGGCTGATCTCTGTGCAGGGCAGGCAGCTGAGCTACCGAAAGGCGATCATCGCGACCGGGTCGCGGCCGGCGCTGCCGCCGATCCCTGGTCTCGCGCAGGCCCAGCCCCTGACCAGCGAGACGGTTTGGGATGTGAAGGATCGCCCGGCATCACTGGTCGTGCTGGGTGGCGGAGCGATCGGATGCGAGCTCGCTCAGGGCTTCGCACGTCTCGGGTCTCACGTGACCCTGATCGAGGCGGGGGATCGCCTCCTGGCTCGCGAGGAGCCTCGCGCGAGCGAGCTGATCGCGTTTCGGCTACGCGCCGAGGGCATCGACGTCCGGTTGGGGGCGCAGGCTCGGGTGGTCCGCAGTGACGGCACCGGCGGCGAGCTTGGCGTTGAGCAGCCGCGGGCACCTGCGAGGATCCCGTTTCACCGCCTGCTGGTGGCGGCAGGGCGTGACCCCTCGACGACCGACCTTGGGCTTGGTCGGGTTGGAGTGCGCACTGACCGGCGAGGTTCGGTGTGCGTGGACGGGCGG
Source organism: Actinomycetota bacterium (assembly GCA_030945945.1). The sequence continues at coordinate 1,949 of JALYZB010000140.1, forward strand.
CTGCGCACGGCGGCGGCGCACATCTTCGCGGTCGGCGACGTCACCGGGGCGCTGCCGTTCACCCACGTTGCTGCATACCACGCACGCGTGGCCACCGTGAATGCGCTGTTCGGTGCCCGCCGCCGCGTGGATTACGCGACGGTGCCCCGGGCCACGTTCACCGATCCCGAGGTCGCCGCCGTCGGGCTCACCGAGGCCGACGCGCGGGCGCGCTGGAACGACGCGGAGATCGTGTCGTTTGACTATGCCGACCTTGACCGGGCGGTCGCCGAGGGCCGGCGCTACGGGTTCGCGACGCTGATCGGCGACCCACGGGGGCGGCTGGTCGGCGCGACGATTGCCGCGCCGGGCGGCGCGGAGTCGATTGCCGAGCTCACGGCCTGGATCGCGACCGGCGCCAAGCTCGATCGCATCTCGCAGGTCGTGCACGCGTACCCGACGTTGTCCGAGGGCCCGGCCCGCGCGGCGGACGCGCACCTGAGGGCGCGTTTTGCCGCTCCCCGGATGCAGAGACTGGGCGGCGTGGCGCTGCAGATCCTGGGCCGCGTCGATCGCCCCCGGTGATCGACCGGCCGCTGCGAGCTCGGCTGGGCCCGAGCCTTGATCGCGTCGCGTCGCGTCTATCGGCACTCGGGGTCTCGGCCGGCGGGCTCACCGCTCTGGCCCTCCTCGCCGGGATCGGAGCCTGCGCGGCGGCTGCGACCTCGTCCTGGGCCGTCGCGCTGGTGTTATGGCTGCTCAACCGGCTCCTCGACGGCCTCGACGGTTCGCTGGCCCGACGGCGCGGAGCTACCGAGCTCGGTGGCCTGCTGGACTTCGTTGCGGACTTCGTCGTGTACTCCGGCTTCGTGGTCGCGATCGCGATCGCCCGACCGGAGGCCCGGCTGGCGTGCGTGGTCCTGCTGGCCGCCTATCTGATCAACAATGTGGCGTTGCTTGCGTTCTCGTCGGTGATCGAGCGACTTGGCCTCACGCTCGGCGATGAGCGCTCGCTGCGATTGACGACCGGACTCGCCGAGGGGGGCGAGACGATCGTCGTGTACGTCCTCTTCTGCGTGCTGCCAGGGTCAAGCACCGCAATTGCGTGGACCTTCTCCGGCCTGGTTGCACTGACGGCGGTTCAGCGCGTGGCTCAGGCGGCGTGGATTCTTCGCGCGCCGCCCTCGCCCCATGCTCAGCCACGCTCCAACAGCAGACACAGCGACCTATAGCCGCGGGTGCACAAGCGTCCGCTGCGCAGTCGCAATCCTGTCCCGGCCAGATCCCCTCGCGGATCCAGTGCACACCATCCCGATCTGTGACCGAGGACGCGACACAGGGTCGCTTGCAGGGGCGCGAGCAGGGCCCGCCCCAGCAGTCCATCGGGCACGTCCAGCGTGACCAGGACCGCGCGCCCACCGGGCCGCAGGACGCGGGCGATCTCTCCCAGCGCCACCCGCCGTCCCGGCCGGTCGAGCAGGTGCAGGAGGTACGCGCAGGTGACGACGTCGACGCTCGCGTCGGTGACCGGGAGCCGGCGGGCGTCGGCGTTGATCAGACACCACCCAGCGGGCAGCGGTGACGCTCGCCGGAGCATCGCCGCGGAGGCGTCGACGCCCATCACCCGGCGAGGGTGCTCCGAGCGCTGGGCCAGCAGCGCCGGCAGTGCCGCCGTTCCCGTACCGATATCCAGCAGGACATCGTCGATGCCGGGCGCGGCCAGTTCGATCGCGGCGCGCAGCGCCCCACGCTCCAGCCGCAACTGGGCGTCGTAGCAGCGTGCCGTCGTCCGCGACGCATAACCGGCCGCGCGGCGGGAGCGTTCGCCGCCGGCGGTTGTCACCCGCCGGCTCGGGCCGGGGGGGCGTTCTGAAGCAGCGCGGTCACGGCGAGCGCCGACCCCATGATCAGCAGCCAGTCGCCGAGCCGTCGGTAGCCCAGTCCAGCGGCGACCAATCCCGCCATCCGGACCGGCGCCGAGCCGCGTCCGCGGCTGGGCACGAAGCGCTCAGGCGCGTGGCCGCAGGCGAAGTACACCCCCGCCGAGTAGGCGACCCCGGCAAGCAGCCGGGTCTGCTCGAGCGCCACCGGTGCCGGGGAAAGCGCGCCTGTGCACGCGGCGGCGCGTAGTGCCGCCGCGGCAAAGCACGCGTCGACGAGTCCCTCCAGGTCTCGTCCGAAGCGAGTCGTGCGCGTCCGTCGGGCCATCACCCCATCGGCGAAGTCGGTCGCGGCCCCGATCAGCAGCAGCGACGGGCGCGGGCATCGGGCGACGGCGGGCACCAGCCAGGCGCGCGTCAGGGTGAGCGCGTCGGGGACCCCGAGCCCGACGGGACGACCATCGGGAGTCTCGAGCATCCCCAGATGCCAGTCGACCATCAGTGCGCAGCCGCCCCACCACAGCAATCCCCGGCCGCGGGAACGAGCCAGCGGACCGATGGGGATCGCCCAGGCGGACATCACCCACGCCGCCGTGCCGGCCCACATCCAGCGGAGCTCCTGGCGGGCCAGGTCAGGGCGACCGCGACGGGTGAGGGTGGCGCGGGTCTGGGACGCGCGCAGGAAGACCGCTATGGCCCGAGGACTCCAGTGAGCCTCGCGCAGCCGGCGTAGTTCGGCCTGGGTCCAGCCCTCACCGTCGGTGAGCGGACCGCGCCGCGTGTTCACCGTGTCGATCCGGCGCGCAGGTATCGGTGAGCTCCCATCGTGACCTCACCCTACGCGGCCCGGATCGCCCACCTATCGAGTTCACAGGTTCGTAAGCGCCAGATGCGCAGCGTGGGCCGGGGATGCGCTTATGCTTGATCACGATGCGGATTCCGAGCTCAGGGACGCCACGGTCCCTGCGCATCCGGCAGGGAGTCATTCTGCTCGTTGGAGCGATCGTCATCGTGCTGGTGATCGGGTCCTCGCCGGCCGGTTTTTACTGGACTCCGCTGGCGCTGGGCCTGGTCTACCTTGCTGGCGCGCTGTCCGGCGGCTCACAGGGAAGCTACTGGGCCACGGCGGTGGTGCTGATCGGCTGGGGAGCCGCGGTGGTCGTGGTCCGACAGCTCAATCCCAGCCTCGACACCTCCGGGCTGTACCTGTTCGGAGCCGGGCTGGGAGCGACGACCGGGTTGCTGTTGGCCCGTCGGGGTTTCGCGGTGGATCCGCTGGGCCTGACGCTCACCGTCGCCGTCGGCGGAGCGGTGTTGGCGCTCGAGTCGCGCTACAGCTCGCCGCTCGGCGACGCCCGCTTCTACGCGCTCCTGATCGGCGCCGTGGGTCTGGTTAACCTCGTGCTCGCGAGCATGGCCGGCGACGATCTGTCCGAGCCGACCAGCCCGCTCGCTCGCTGATGGGAACCGCTGAAGCCGGGGGCGGCGCGGATCGGATCCGCGGCTCGCTGCGAGCGGCGTGGCGGTGGTGGCAGGCGACCAGGCCGGTCGACCCCGAGCTGGCGTCGGCGTTGTCTCGGCGCTGGCGAGAGCTTCCCGATCACGTCAAGACCTCCGCCCAGCTGCTCGGGCGCCGAACGGCCGGATGCGAGGGCACCCACGGCGTCTTTCCCCGGTGCAATCTGGCCTGCACCCCGTGCTATCACGGGCGGGAGGCCAATCGCGTCCGCGTCGACGGTCGGCACACGGTGGTGGAGGTGGGTCGCCAGATGACACATCTTCGCGACGTTCGCGGACCCGGGCAGCACGCGCAGCTGATCGGGGGCGAGGTCACGCTCCTGGACCCCGACGATCACGCCGCCGCGCTGACCACGATGCAGCATCACGCCCGCAAGCCGATCAGCATGACCCACGGCGACTTCGACTACGAGTACCTGGAGCGGCTGGCGATTGGCGCCGACGGTCGCCGGCGCTTCGATCTGCTGCGCTTCGCCGGTCACTTCGACTCGCTGATGCTCGGGCGTCGCGGACACGCGCGCCCGGTTACGGAAGCTGAGCTGCACGCGGACCGGCGCGCATTCGTGCAGAAGTTCAAGCGGCTCCAGGACGAGCACGGAGTCCACCACGACCTCGCTCACAACATGACGGTCACCCCCCGCAACCTCGGTCAGGTGGCGGAGGTGACCCGCGTCTGCGTGACGATGGGCTACGGGATGCTGTCCTTTCAGCCGGCCGCCCGCGTCGGGAACCCCAGCCGGTGGCGGGAGAGCTACGAGGCGGTCACGATCGATGCCGTGTGGCGGGAGCTCGAGCGCGGGGTTGGCCGGCGTCTGCCGTGGCGCCATTTGCAGATGGGGGATGAGCGCTGCAATCGCGCGGCCTACGGGCTGATGGCCGGCACGCGCTGGATACCGTTGCTCGACGACCGCGACCCCCGGGATCTGGCCGTTCGCGACGCCTTCCTGGACCGGTTCGGTGGGATGGATTTCGACCGGCCGCTGGCGCAGGTCATCACCGCGTGCGCTCGCGTGGCCGCTCATCATCCAGCGGTGATGCCGGCAGCGGTCCGGTGGGCGGGAAGGCTGGCGCGTCGCATCGGCGTGCGCGGCGTGCGCTCGGGACGGCCTCGGGGCATGACTTTCGTGGTGCACGCGTTCATGGACGCGTCGGTCGTCCGGGCCGCCTGGCGCGGGATGGAAGAGGGCGTCAGCTCCGAGGATCCCGCGGTGGGCGCCGCGCAGGAGCGCCTGCGCGCGTGCTCCTACGGGATGGCCCACCCCGAGGACGGGCGGATCGTCCCGGCGTGCGTCCAGCATTCCGTGCTCGATCAGGACGAGAACCGCCGGCTCCTGCACCAGCTGCCGTGATTGCGGTCAGTGCGATGAAGCTGCGTCCCGCGGATCTCCTTGGGTTGGATCTCGGCTCACGTCGACGCCGGCGGCAACGGATGTTGTCCGCGCGCCGGCGCGGAGGGCGTCTGCCCGGCGCGCCGGAGGCGAAGCTCTGCGGTCATGAGCACGACGAGCACGGGCAGGGCCGCGACCTCCGCGATGATCGCAATCAGGATGGGTAGGCGCAAGGTCGGCTCGCTGTAGCCGAAGAAGTCTCCGGTCAGGGCGATAGTGATCGATATCAGGGAACCGGCGGCCAGGCCGATCGAGCCCATCGCAGCCAACAGCCGGAGCGGGCGGTCGCGACCGATCAGGGCGGCGGCGAGCCCGGCCCCGCCGGCGGCGTTGAGCACGAACAGCCCACCAACGGTCGGGACCTCGCTGATGAAGTCCAGGTATTGCTGCAGATGCACCGCCGCGATCACCGCGACCAGGAAGGCTGCAACAACGCTGACCCTGGACCTCGAGTCGGCCGAATGGCTCATTTGAGCACCGTGATCGTTCCCGTCATGAACGCATGGAACTGGCAGTAGTAGGTGTACTGGCCTGGCCTGGTGAGCACGAAGGTCTTCGATCCGCCCGGGTTCACGGTGCCGCTGTCAAAGCTTCCCGAGCGCGCGGTCAAGGTGTGCGCCGTCTGGTCGGCGTTGGTGACGGTCAGTTTCGTCCCGACCTTGGCGGTCAACGCCGCCGGTCCGTAGGCGTAGTTGACGATCTTGATGCTAGTCGTCTTCGCGCTCACCACGGCACTGGTCATCGCTGCCGGGACGGTGGACCGGCCGTGACCGAGCGCGAGGGCGGCAACGGCCACGACCACCGCGGCCAGGCCGGGAACGAGAGCAGGGCGCAGGCGCACACCTACTCATGCGGCTGCGGGCGCGCGGCGGATCAATCCTGCGGGAAAGGGATGAGCTCGAGCGTAACCGCGGCGACTGTGATCCAGTCCAGGGCGGCTTGCCAGCCGGCGACGAAGGTCGCGGGGCGTAGCCCGAGCACGAGCGGAACGAGCCAGATACGGCTGAGGTACGGCCCTGGTGATCGCGAGCGGAGCTCATCTAGCGAGGTTCGCCGGATTCGGGGGGCTCCCAATCGATGGCGTCCAACAGCCGATTGAGCTTGTCGCTGCGACGCGGGTTAAGCGAGGTGATCCACGCTACCCGTCCGCGCAGGTGGGCCTGCAGGTCCACGGGTCCGTCGATGTCCGCGGCGACGACGCCGTCGATCGCGAGGCGGTGAAGGATCGCTTTGAGAAGGTCATATTCCGCGCGTGGAGCGTTGGGTGTGGCGTTGACGACGACTCCGGTGACGATCTGACGTTGCGACGCCGTGCGAAGAATCGATTTCTCCAGATGGAGCCGGAAGCCCTCTGCGGCCGCGATCTGAGAGACAAGTTCAACGAATCCGGGTCTGCGGGCGTACGTGAGTGACATCCCGGAGAACGTGAGGTCATCGGCGTAGCGCGAGTAGCGCAACCCGGCCCTGTCGCTGAGGCCGTGAAGGCGTCGGTCGAGCCCGAACGCCGCCAGGTTGGCCAGTGCCGGGGAGGTGGGCGCGCCTTGGGGAAGATGGGGCGTGGCGAGCTGTCGGCCCAACCAGAAATGCCGCTGGACAAGCCCAGGATCGGAAGGTGAGCCCAGTCTGTTCCAGACCGCGACCGGGGTCGAGTTGGTGCACAGCGCGGTGAGCACGTGCGCGACGCTCGGTGCGTACCCCAGGGCGGAGAAGGTGCCGTAGATTCGACCGGCCGAGATCGAGGCGAAGAAGTCGCGCAGATCAAGACGCAGCACCACGCGCTGTCCGGTGTGGATGGTGGCGTGAGTGCGGACCGACCGGCCGCGGGTGAAACCGTGCGCGGCGTCGTGGGGCGGGACGTGATCGAGCAGCTCACGCAACAGCCAGCGGTGAATCTCTTTCAGCCGAGCTTTCGGCGCCTCGATCAGGCGCGGCAGACCGCGACGCCGTGAAACCCACCGGTAGCGATAGTTGCGCAGCTTGTCGTGCTCCACGGTCCGTTCCCAGCCGCGGGCGTCCGCCAGCCAGGCCAGCTGACCGTCGCTGAGCTCCAAACGCTCGGCGAGATCTGCCACCGAGTCGATCGCCACGACCGGCCAGTCAGGCACCGGCGGCCTCTGAACCTGCGGGCCGAGGTGTCTGAGGATCTGCGGCGGATCGACGTCGGCAGCAGTGGCGGGCCGGTCCCGCAGAAGTGCGCAGATGAGCTGGACGAGTTCGCCTCGGCGCCGCAACGGGGCTACGCGTTCCATCGCCACCGCGGCGAACGCCAGGGCGTCCAGCCACCCAGGCCGGCGGTCCAGGCAGCCGGCCGCCCGCTCGGCCAGAGCCTCCGCTTGCCAGGATCCGGCCAGGAACGCGTCGGCGAGCTCTTCGGCCAGTTCGAGCCGCTGACGCGCGTCGTACACGCAATCAATGATCGCGGCGCCGAGCCCCGACTGCTCTCGTCGCGCGTGCCCAGCCGTGCCTCCATCGGATGCACTTCATGGCACGCGATGCACTGGACTGCCTAACGTCAGATCCCCGGGGATACCCCGGAGCGGCAGACGCACCCGAAGAGCGCGCCGACCAACTCGGTGCAACGACGCCGCCCGACCAAGCTATCGGACTGGCCGACAGGAGCCTCTGTGTGCCATTGCTGTCCTGAGTCGCGCTAAGGGGCTGCAGGGCCCCACGAGCGACGCCGTTGCCGGTCATACATCCGCCAGATCTCGTCATAAACGTCTTGAGCGGCGAGAAAGGGGGCCAGCGCCTGCTCATCGTTCCAGCCGTACGCCTCGAGCATCTCCCGCACGGTGCGCTCGCTTGCGCCGTGCATCCGGAGACTGCTGGCGTAGCTGGCAACATCCCAGTGAACCGGTCCTCGAAGGGTGTCTTCGAAGTCGTTCCAGACGAGGCGGAGCGGCGTGCGGAGCAAGTTGCGCAGCGAGACGTCTCCGTGCAGCGCCTGGGCCGGAAGGCTTGATTCAAAGACGGCCGTCTGCAGTATGTCCAGCTGCTCACGCAGCGAGGAGATCGCGTGACTCTCCTGAGCGTCGGCCGGCCGGAGCTGGCCAAGCAGACGCTCAATGTCTTCGCGAAGCTCACGCGGCCCGCCCAGCTCGCCCTCAAACGGCCGCAGCTGATCGTGGAGGTCCCTCAGCGCTCGACCCAGCCGGCGCGCGTCGTCGAACTGGATCGCGGGCTCGACCTCAGGACCCGGCTTGACCTCGGCAATCCACTCGGTGAACGTCATCCATAGGCCGTCGTGGCAGTGCGGCCCCGGCGCGATCAACTGGCTAGGTGACACGGCCAGGCCCGAAGGCGCCAGGAACTCAAGCACGGAGATCTCGCGCTCCAGCCACTCCCGCGGGTCGGCATGAAGCGCCACCGTTCCGGTCATCACGCGAGCGACGACCGGCGCGGGACGAAGATGCACCAGCACGTTGCTTCCCGAATGGATGACGACGGCGTCGCCCAGCTTCAGCCCGCAGCCAGACGCAACCGCCCCGGCGGCCGCCAGAGCACGTTGTTCGAGAGCGCTGACCATTCCGAGCATCTTTCACGAACTCATCGCGCCTGAGCGCTGCGATTCGTTTTGAAGGAGCGGCGTCGCTGGGCGGGTGCCGTCACAAGAACCGGAGTTGCGGTAATGGATCCCAGTGTCTGCCGCCGTCGGGCGTGGCCGGATGCGGAGGCGGAGCAGACGTCGTTTCTGACCTTCCCGCGTTGGACTGTTGTCAGCCAGTGAGGGGGTCTCTCGCCGTTCATTGCGGCGCGTTCCCTCAGACCAGATCCGCTGACTCCCTGCAAACACTCAACTTCCCTGCAAACCTGCCAATGCCGGAGGAGGGACTCGAACCCCCGACACGCGGATTATGATTCCGCTGCTCTAACCGACTGAGCTACTCCGGCCAGGGAGCGGCCAGTCTAATCGAGCCAGGCGGCCACCGGTCATCTGGCGCCGGCACGATTCGGGGTCGTTGGCGACCGTGGCATGATCCCTGCGATGAGCGATCTCGCCACCGCGATCGACACGGTGATCACGCGCTGTCTGGGCGTGCGGCCCGGTGAGGACGTGCTCGTCGTCGTGGATCCCGAGAGCCGGGGGATGGGGGAGGCCCTGCGCGCGGCGGCGGCCGCCGTGGGAGCCGACGCGGTGCTCGCGGTGATGGACCAGCGCGCGACCGACGGAGCCGATCCTGCGCGGCCGATCGCCGCCGCGATGAGCGCCTGTGACGTGTTTATCTGCCCGACCTCGCGCTCGCTGAGCCACACCCAGGCCCGCCGGCACGCCTCGGAGACCGGGGCGCGCGGTGCGACGCTGCCCGGAGTGACCGAGGACATGCTGGCGCGCGTGATGGCGGTCGACTTCGATCGGATGGCGGCGCGTTCGCAGGCGGTCGCCGCGCTGCTCTCCACTGCCGGCGAAGCGCACGTGACCTGCCCGCTCGGGACCGACATCACCCTGCAGCTGACCGGGCGCGAGGGGCTGGCCGACGACGGGCTGCTGACGGCGCGTGGCGCGTTCGGCAACCTGCCGGCCGGCGAGGGGTTCATCGCCCCGCTGAGAGGCGACGGCACGATCGTCGCCTCCAGCCTCTCCCCGATCGGGCTCAGCGACGAACCCGCGTATCTCACGGTGTCCGAGGGCCGGATCACCGACGCCCAGGGCGGCATCGGCCCGCAATACCTCGAGCTGCTGTGGGCCCACGGCGAGCTGGGCACCAACCTCGCCGAGCTCGGGGTCGGCACCAACGACCGGGCCATCCTGACCGGCAACGTGCTCGAGGACGAGAAGATCCTCGGCACCGTCCACATCGCATTCGGGGCCAGCGCCGGCATCGGCGGCACCGTGTCGGTGCCGATTCACCTCGACGTGGTCATCCTCGACGCCTCGCTGCGGATCGAGGACACCGACGTGCTGGAGGCGGGGCGCTACCTACTGGACTGAGCCCGGTCGCATTGGCCGGCGGCCCTGAATCGCCGCGATGACCACACTGCTCGCCTACCCCAACGTCTCCGAGGGCCGTGACTCGGCGGTCATCGCCGCCGTCGGAGCGGCGTTCGGCCCGGGGCTACTCGACGTTCACTCCGACCCCGACCATCACCGCAGCGCTTACACGCTCGCGGGAGACCCGGCCACTCTGCCCGCAGCGATCATCGCCGGCGCGGTCGAGGCGATGGCCCGCCTGACCTTGGATCGCCACGATGGCGTCCACCCGCGGATCGGCGTTCTCGACGTCGCCCCGATCGTCCACCTCGAGGCCGGGCAGCGTGGGGTGGCGGCCGCGACGGCGCTCGTGCTCGCGGATGGGCTGGGCGAGCTCGGCCTGCCCGTGTTTCTCTACGGCGCGCTCGCCGCGGGCCTGACCCGAGCACAGCTGCGCCGCGGTGGTCCCCACGAGCTGGCAGCGCGGATCGCGTCCGGTGAGTTGCGCCCTGACTTCGGACCTGGTCGCCTGCATCGGCCCGGCGGGGCGGTGCTTGTTGCCGCCCGCCCGCCGCTGGTGGCCTTTAACGTCGAGCTGAAGGCTGGGGCGACGCTGCAGGACGCGCGAGCGATCGCAGCCGCGATCCGGGAGGGCGGCTCAGACGGGCTGCCGGGCGTACGCGCGATCGGACTGTGGCTGGCGGCTCGCGGCTGCGCCCAGGTGTCGACCAACGTCGAGGATCCCGGCCGCGTAGCGCTTGCCGATGTCGTGGCGGCGGTGGCCCGGCACGGTGTCCCGGCCGAGGCCGAGCTGGTCGGGCTCACGCCCGTGGCGGCGCTGGACGGGTTTCCCGACGGCGTGCCGCTGCGCGGAGTGGTCACGATCGAAGGGGCGCTGGCCCGTCGGGCGCACACCGCGTAAGCTGACCGGGATGGCACAGACCAAGCGCAAGCGCCGGACCAAGCACCGCGGCACCGCCGCCGGGGCCGTGACCGTGCGGGGACGAACCGGGCGGCCACCGAGCCCCGAGGAGCGCAAGAAGGCGGCGCGCGAGACGGCCCGTGAGGCGCGTCTGAACAAGCCGCCGACCTGGAACAGCGCGGTCAAGCGCGCCGCGCTGGCCTCGGCGTTTATGTTCGTCTTCCTGCTGCTCGCCTCCAAGGGCAGCGTCGTCGCGGCGGTCCTGTTCGGGGTCTTCGCCTTCGCGCTCTACGTGCCGGCGGGTTACTACCTGGAGAACTACCTGTGGCGGCGCCGCATCGCCAAGCGCGACCGGGGCGGTTGATGGTCGACGTCCACACGTTGACCGTCGGACCGGTGCAGGAGAACTGTCACATCGTCCGGCTGCCCGGCGCCAAGCGCGCGGTGATCATCGACCCCGGTGAGGAAGCGCCCCACATTCTGGAAACGCTCCGGACGCTCGGGGTCACCACGCTCGACGCGATCGTGCTCACCCACACCCACTTCGACCACGTCGGCGCCGTCGCGGCGGTGGCGGCGGCGACGGGCGCGCCCGTCTACTGCCCCGAGCTCGAGACCCACGTGCTCGCCAACATCAACGAATATGTGCGCTACCCCGGCTTTGGACCGTTCGAGAGCTACGAGGCTGATCACACCGTCGCCGGCGGGGAGAACCTCGCACTTGCCGGCATGGTCTTCGAGGTCACCTTCACGCCCGGGCACAGCCCCGGTCACGTCAGCTACGCGCTTCCCGAACACGCCTGCCTGTTCTCGGGCGACGTCCTTTTTCACGGCTCGGTGGGCCGGGTCGATCTGCCCGGCGGCGACTGGCTGACCCTGCTGGCCTCGATTGACGGCCTGCTCCGTGCCTATCCGGCACAGACCACGGTGTACGCGGGCCACATGGGGATCACCACGCTCGGCGACGAGCAGGCGACGAATCCCTTCTTACGCGAACTCGCGCACCACAACTAGTGGACCCGTCCGCAAGTCGCGCGGCATTCGAGCGGCCGCCGTCGGCGCGCAGCGGCGTCCTGACCACCGGCTTCGCCGGCGGTGCCCCCTCGCGCAGCGCTGCTGCGCGGCAGATCCTGCATCCTGGCTGCGCATCCGCCAGTGACCACCCTGGGTGCCGCAGGACTTCCGGACGCGCCCACTAACTTCACAGGTCACAGATGAGTGTGATCCAGGCCCCCAAAGGCACCTTCGACGTCCTTCCGGCCGACGCCGCGCGTCGCGCGGTGCTGCACTCACACGCCGAACGGATCCTCGGCGCTGCCGGGTACCGCCGCATCGAGACCCCGACGTTCGAGGCCACCGAGCTGTTCGCACGCGGCGTGGGCGCGGCGACGGACATCGTCCAGAAGGAGATGTACTCCTTTGACGACGGCGGCGGCCGCTCCCTGACACTGCGGCCCGAGGGCACTGCTCCGGTATGTCGGGCCTACCTCGAGCACGGCATGCACAAGCTGCCGCAGCCGGTCAAGTTCTGGTACTTGTCGAGCTTCTTCCGGGCCGAGGCGCCCCAGCGCGGTCGCTACCGGCAGTTCTGGCAGGTGGGGGCCGAGACGATCGGCTCGGCCGCGCCGGCGGCCGATGCCGAGCTGATCCTGCTGCTTGCCGAACTGCTGGAGGCGATGGGGGTCCGAGACCCGCGGCTGCGCATCTCGAGCCTGGGCACGCCGGCCACCCGCGCCGCCTACCGCGAGGAGCTGACCGCGTTCCTGCGCGCCCACCAGGACGGCCTGTCGCCCGAGGTCGTCGCCCGCATCGAGCTCAACCCGCTACGCGCCTTCGACGCCGACGATCCGCGCACCCGCGAGACGATGCGCGACGCGCCGACGCTGCTTCAGCGGCTGGCGACCGAGGATGCCGAGCACTTTGCCGCCGTGCGTGAGCGCCTCGACGACCAAGAGCTGGCCTACGACATCGACCCTACGCTCGTCCGTGGTCTGGACTACTACACCCGCACGCTGTACGAGTTCACCTCCGATGCGCTCGGCGCCCAGTCGGCGGTCGGCGGCGGTGGGCGTTACGACGGTCTGCTGCAGCAGCTCGGCGGCCCGCCGACTCCAGGCTCCGGATGGGCGGCCGGCGTCGAGCGGATCCTGCTCGCCGCGCCCGAGCCGCCGGTCGCCCGGCTGACCGTTGATCTGTTCGTCGCCCTGGCCGGGGAGGGCGCAGCGGACACTCACGCGACCGGATTCCGCCTCGCCGCCCACGCGCGCCGCGCGGGTCTGGGCGCCCAGCTCGAGCTCACCGGACGCTCGCTCAAGGGCCAGCTCAAGCAGGCCGACCGGCTGGGGGCGCGGTACGTGGCGATCGTCGGCGACGAGCCGCAGATCAGCCTCAGGGACATGGAGTCCGGAGACCAGCACGAGCTCGACCCGCAGACGGTGATCCCCACGATCCTGCGTGGAAGCCGCCTGGTGTGATGAGCGCGATGCAGCGCAGCCCACGGCCCAACCGCTACCGGGACGCCTGGATCTCCGAGCTCGACGCCGGGCGGGCCGGCACCGAGGCCCGGGTATCGGGCTGGGTGCACCGCCGTCGCGATCACGGCGGCCTGATCTTCATCGACCTGCGGGAGCGCTCAGGCATCCTGCAGCTGGTGCTGGACCCGGTCAAGGCGCCCGTGGCCCACGCCGCCGCGCACGGGCTGCGTTCCGAGGACGTGATCACGGTCAACGGCGAGATCGCCCGGCGCGCACCGGAGAACGTCAACCCCAACCTTCCCACCGGCGAGATCGAACTCGTCGTCTCCGGCCTCGAGCTGCTCGCCGACGCGGACACGCCCCCGTTCCCGATTGACGAGGACGGTCTCGTGGATGAGAACCTGCGCCTGCGTCATCGCTCCCTGGATCTGCGCCGGGCTCCCCTGCAGGATGCGATCGCGCTGCGCCATCGGGTCACCCAGGCGATCCGCGAGATCCTCGACGCCCGGGACTTCCTCGAGATCGAGACCCCGTTTCTGACCCGGTCAACACCGGAGGGCGCACGCGACTTCCTGGTCCCGGCCCGGGTCGTGGGTGGGCGCGAGCCGGGTCTTTTCTACGCCCTGCCGCAATCGCCCCAGCTGTTCAAGCAGCTGCTGATGATCGGCGGCTTCGAGCGCTACTTCCAGATCGTGCGCTGCTTTCGCGACGAGGACTCGCGCGCCGACCGGATGACCGAGTTCACCCAGCTCGACATCGAGATGGCGTTCGCCGAGGAGGAGGACGTCCACGAGGTCACCGAGGCGGTGCTCGGTACGGTGTTCGAGCGCGCGGGGTTCGGTGTGGCGGGGCCACCGTGGCCGCGGATGACCCACGCCGAGGCGATGGCCCGCTTCGGCTCAGACCGTCCTGACACGCGGTTCGGCCTCGAGCTGACCGACCTCGGCGAGGCGCTGACCGGGTCGGGCTTCAAGGTGTTCGCCGATGCCCTGGCCGGCGGCGGGGTCGTGCGCGCGATCAACGCCGGCCCCCGCGAGATGCCGCGCTCCGAGCTCGACGCGCTCACCGAGCTGGCCAAGCGCCACGGCGCCAAGGGACTGGTGTGGGCGTTTGTGCAGGCGGGCGAGAATGGCGCGGAGCCCACCTGGCGCTCGCCGATCGCCAAGTTCCTCACCGCCGAGGAGATCGCCGCCGTCGGGGTCCGACTGGACGCCGCGCCGGGGGACCTGCTGTTGATCGTCGCCGACCAGCCGCGGGTCGCGGCGGCCGTGCTCGGCGCGCTGCGGCTCGAGCTGGCCCGGCGGTTTGATCTCGTTCCCGCCGGGCGCCACGACCTGCTGTGGATCGTGCAGTTCCCGATGTTCACCTACAGCGCCGATGAGCAGCGCTGGGACCCCGAGCACCATCCTTTCACGGCTCCGGCCACCCCGACCGGCGAGCCCGCGGCGGTCAGGGATCTCGACGATCCCGGCGCGCTGCTGTCGCGCTCGTATGACCTGGTGCTGGACGGCACCGAGCTCGGCGGTGGCTCGATCCGTAACCACCGTGGCGACGTCCAGGAGAGGATCTTCGAACTGATCGGGGTCGACGCGCAGGAGGCCCAGGCTCGGTTCGGCTTCCTGCTCGACGCGCTGCGCTTCGGCGCCCCGCCCCACGGCGGGATCGCGTTCGGGATGGACCGGCTCGTGGCGCTGCTCGCCGGCCGCGACAACATCCGTGAGTCGATCGCGTTCCCCAAGGCGACCAGCGGCGCGGACCCGCTCACCGGAGCGCCGGCGCCGGTCGATGCCAAGCAGTTGCGCGAACTGGGTCTGCGGAGCGCGTGAGCGTCCGATGGACGTCCTTGCCTTCGAGCACCATCTGACCTCCCCCCAGGGGCAGGGCCACCGGCCCGACGGCGCGCACACCGCTCAGGCCGGCACCTCGGCGTGCTGTGACCAGGTGGCGGTCTCGGTCACGGTGATTGCTGACCGGGTCACGGACGCCGGCTTCGAGGTCAGGGGGTGCGGGGCGGCCTCGGCGGCGGCCAGCGCGGCCGTCACGCTCGTGCGCGGCGTGGGCGTCCTTGACGCCGCCCGGATCGGACCGGACGCGATCGCCGCCGAGCTCGGAGGACTGAGCATGGCCAAGCGCCACGCCGCCGAGATGGCGGCCGACGCGCTGGCCCGGGCACTGGGCGCAGCGGTGAGCGCCGATGCGGCGCTGCCCGCCGTCCCGGGACGGACGCTCGTGGCGATGAGCGGCGGCGTCGACAGCGCCGTGGCCGCCCATCTCGTCGCCGCCGACGGAGATGCCGTGGCGGTCACGCTGGAGCTGTGGGCCGACCCCGAAAACGATGCTGCGCGCAGCTGCTGCTCGGCCAGCGCCGTGGCCCAGGCACGTTCGCTGGCCCACGCGATGGGCCTCGCGCACTTCACCGTGGACCTGCGGCCGCAGTTCCGCGCCGGGGTGGTGGAGCCGTTCATCGCCGGCTACGCGACGGGGGAGACCCCCAACCCGTGCGTGGGATGCAACGGCCACGTCCGCCTGGACGCGATGATCGCGCTGGGGGATCGCCTCGGCGCAGCGCAGCTGGCCACCGGGCACTACGCCCGGCTGGCCGAGGCCGATGACGAGCGCGGTCCGCTGCTGCGCGCCGCCGTGGACCCGGACAAGGACCAGACCTACATGCTGGCCGAGCTGGCGCCGGCCTCCCTGGCCCGGATGCGCTTTCCGCTCGGCGCGCTGCACAAGCCGCAGGTGCGCGCGATCGCCGCACAGGCCGGTCTGCCGGTGGCCGGCAAGCCCGACTCCCAGGACCTGTGCTTTCTCGCCGGCACCGACCGTGCTCGCTTCCTCGCCCGCCACGGGGCGATCGCCGACCGCCCCGGCGAGCTGGTGGACCGCGCGGGCACCGTGGTCGGGCACCACCTTGGTCAGCACCGGTTCACCGTCGGCCAGCGCCGGGGGCTGGGCGTCACCAGCTCAGAACCGCTCTACGTGCTCGACAAGGACGCCGTCAGCGGACGGGTCACGGTCGGGCCCCAGGCTGCCCTGGGCCGCGCCGAGGTCCCGATCCGCTCGGCTCGCCTGCACCGGCCCGGGGCGCGCGTGGACCGCGTCAAGCTGCGCTACCGCCAGACGCCGGTCGCCGCCCGCGTCGAGGGCGCTGCCTCCGAGGGCCGCCATCGCCGCCTGCAGCTCGCGCTCACCGACGAGGTCGACAGCGCCGCTCCCGGCCAGCTCGCCTGCCTGATGGACGGCGAACTGGTGGTGGGATGGGGGACGATCACCCGCCCGGAGCCCGCCGTCGCGAGCTGACCGCGGGTTGCGAGCCGGGCGAGCCGGCTCCGACCTCGGGAGGGCCGACGCCGACCGGCGGCAGCCCGTCGGCGGTCACGATCGACGGGACACAGGCCAGCGCAACAGCCGCCTGACCGCTGAGGAAGGTTCTGAGGGAGGGCATCTCTCCCAGACTCCGAAGATCGGTCGATCGGCTTGAGCGCCACACCTCGGGACGACGCTCAGTCGGGCCGCCTCGCGCATACACTCCCCACTGGCCATGACCTCCGACGAGATCCGGCAGACCTTCACCGAATACTTCGTGTCGCGCGATCATCTGCGGCTGCCCTCGGCGTCACTGGTCCCGGCCCAGTATGACCCTTCGGCGCTGTTCACGGTGGCCGGGATGCACCCGCTCAAACCGTACTTCCAGGGCGTCGAGCGCCCGCCGCATCCCCGAGCGACCAGCTGCCAGAAGACCTTCCGCACCCCGGACATCGAGATCATCGGGACCACCACCCGGCATCTCACCTTCTTCGAGATGCTGGGGAACTTCTCGTTCGGGGACTACTTCAAGGCCGAGGCGGCGCGGTTCGCCTGGGAGCTCTCGCGCGACGGGTTCGGTTTCCCGGTGTCGGACATCTGGGTGACGGTGTTCGGCGGCGACGACGAGCTCGGGCTCGGCCCAGATCAGGAGGCGATCGACGTCTGGCTGGAGATCGGCGTGCCGCGCGAGCGGATCGTTGAGTGCTCGCGTGAGGAGAACTTCTGGCAGGCGGGTCCGACCGGCCCGTGTGGCCCCTGCTCAGAGCTCTATCTGGACCGGGGGGTGGAACACGGGACCGCCGAGGATCTGCCCGGCGGCGAGAACGAGCGCTTCCTGGAGTACTGGAACCTCGTCTTCATGCAGCTGGATCAGAACCCGGTCGGGACGCTCACACCGCTACCGGCCAAGAACATCGACACCGGGTTGGGGCTCAACCGCATGGCCCTGATCAAACAGGGCAAGGAGACGATCTTCGAGACTGATCAGTTCGCTCCCCTGATCGAGCTCGGCGAGGAGCTCTCCGGGCGCCGGTACGGCGCCGACTACCCCACCGACAAGGCGCTGCGGGTGCTCGCCGATCACACCCGCGCGGTGTCGTTTCTGATCGCCGACGGCGTCGTCCCGTCCAACGAGGACCGCGGCTATGTGCTGCGCCGCGTCATCCGGCGCGCGATCCAGCACGGGCGCCAGCTCGACCTGGGACCCGGCACGCTTCAGCGCTACGCCGACCGGGTGACCGAGCTGATGGGCCCGGCGTACCCCGAGCTGGTGGAGCAGCGCGAGCTCGTGCACCGCTGGCTGGCCTCCGAGGAGGAGGGCTTTGGGCGCACCCTGGAGCAGGGCCTGCGGCGCCTGGACGAGCTGATCGAGCGCACCCGCGACGCCGGTGCCGAGGGCATCTCGGGCGCCGACGCCTTCCTGCTGCATGACACCTACGGCTTCCCGATCGACATGACCCTGGAGATCGTCACCGAGCACGGTCTCGGCGTCGACGAGGGTGGCTTTGAATCCCTGATGGAAGGCCAGCGCACGCGCGCCCGCGGGGCGGGCCGCTCGACGTCGGGCTCGGGTCAGCGTGAGGCGGCCACCGCGCTGGCCGGGGAGGCGGGCTTTGAGACCGCGTTCGTCGGCTATGAGGTGACCGACGCCGAGACGACGATTGGGGCGGTCGCGCGCGAGGGCGAGCAGCTCCTGGTCAAGCTCGTCGAATCCCCGTTCTACGCGACGGGCGGCGGTCAGGTCGCCGACGTGGGCACGCTGGAATGCGAGGGTGGCGGCTGCCGGGCCCGGGTCGTCGACGTGCTGCGGGTCGGGACCGGCCAGGTGCTGGCGGTCACGCCCGAGCACGGCACATTCGAGCCCGGGGAGCGGGTTCACGCGCACGTCGATCGCAGCACCCGACACGCCACCGCCGCCAACCACACCGCTACGCACCTGCTGCACGCTTCGCTGCGCCGCCGGCTGGGCAGCCACGTCCACCAGGCCGGCTCCTACGTCGGACCGGACAAGCTGCGCTTCGATTTCACCCACTCCAGCGGTCTCTCCGCGGCTGATCTTGAAGGCGTGCAGGACGACGTCAACCGCTGGATCGTCGAAAGCCACCCGGTGCGGGCGATCTCGACCACCCTCGATGAGGCCAAGCGGCTCGGCGCGATGGCGCTGTTCAACGAGAAGTACAGCGACGTCGTGCGCATGGTCGAGGTCGGCGACGGTGGTGTGGGGGTCGGCGAGCGGGATGGTGTGGGGGGCGGTGGGCGGGACTTGATCTCCCGCGAGCTGTGTGGCGGCACCCATGTGCGCGGCACGGCCGAGATCGGGCTCTTTCGGATCATCGGCGAGACCTCCAGCGCCGCCAACGTGCGCCGGATCGAAGCCATCACCGGCCCCGAGGCGGTGTCCCTGGTCCGCGAGCGCGACCGCGAGCTGGGCCGCGCGGCCGCAGTCCTGCGCGTTCCGTCCGAGCGCGTGTCGGAGACGGTCACGGCGCTGCGCGAGCGGGTTCGCCAGCTCGAGCGCGCGGTCCGTGACGGGCGCGGCGAGTCGGCGGCCATCGACTTCGACGTGCTGCTGGCCGGTGCCGGTAGCGTGGATGGGATCAGCGTCCTCGCCGCTGCGGTTGCGGCCTCTGACGGGGACGCCCTGGTGCAGCTGGCCGACCGTCTCAAAGGGCGCCTTGGCGAGGCGGCGATCGTACTCGGCGCCGTCGCTGACGGCCGGGTGGAACTCGTGGCCAGCGTGACGCCGGCCGCGGTCAAACGCGGGGTTCACGCCGGCGAGATCGTCAAGCGCGCCGCTCGCGAGGTCGGCGGCGGGGGTGGCGGGCGCGATACATTCGCTCGAGCCGGTGGTCGTGACCCCGAAAAGCTGCCGGCCGCGATCGACGCCGCACGGGCGGCGATCAAGGCGGCTGTCGGCCATAGGTGAGAGACTGTGACCCGAGTGCTTGCGCTCGACTATGGAAGTGCACGCTGCGGTTGTGCCGTCAGCGATCCCACCGGGGTGCTCGCCACCCCGCTGGACCCCGTCCTCGCCCCGGCCACGCGGCGCGGGTTCGGACGGCTGCGCGCACTCGTCGATGAGCTCGACGTCGAGCACATCGTCGTCGGCCTGCCGCTGTCGCTGTCGGGGGCCGATACCGCCCAGACCACCGAGACGCGCGCCTTCGCCCAGCGCTTGGAGGCAGCCGTGAGCGTCCCCGTCGCGCTGCACGACGAGCGGTTCACGACCCGGCTGGCGCAGCGCAGCGGGGGCCGGACCAGCGAGGACTCGCGGGCCGCCGCGCACCTGCTCGAGAGCTGGCTGGAGCGACCGCGTGTCTGATCGCACGCCCGACCAGCGCGAGGCGGCACGTCGCGAACGCGAACTGCGCCGCGCCGCCAAGGACGGACGCGCGCCGACGCCGTCGCCCGACCTGGATCCCGGCTTCGAATCGCGACCCCCGCCGCCACCTGAGCCCGAGGCCGTCAAGCCGCCGGCTGCCGTCGAGCCACCCCCCGCCGAGGTTGGGCCACGCGATCGGCCACCCGCTGACGCCGCGGCTGTTTCCCCGCCGTCGGCCCCGGTTCCGGCGACCGCGTCGGAGTCCGAGCCGACCAGCCCGGTGACCCTCTCGCCTGCGCGGGCCCAACCCCTGCCCGGCCCCGTGACGCCGCCACCCCGGACGCCGGCCCCGGTGGCCTTCGGTCTCGCCGCGGCGGGAGCGAGCGGTAGCCGGCCCGACTTCGACGCCCCCCCGGGTGGCGCTCCGGCTGCCGGGGCAGATGAGCAGGGCGGGTATGATTTCGAGACCGGCGAGCATGAATTCGAAGCGCCCGCGGGCACCCGCCGCGTCAATCACCGCGACTC
>JALYZB010000144.1 GCA_030945945.1 Actinomycetota bacterium
GAAGCTGCCCGGGGACACCATCACCGCCGAGTACGCGCTCGAGTACGGGATCGATGCCCTCGAGGTGCACGCCGACGCGCTGGCGGGTGGGGCTCGGGTTCTGATCCATGACGACCTGCTGGCCACCGGCGGGACTGCGGGTGCGCTGTGTGATCGTCGAGGGGCTCGGCGGCGAGATCGTCGGCTGCTCATTCCTGATCGAGCTCAGCGCGCTCGGCGGGCGCGGAGGCCTGCAGGCATCCGCGCACCCGGTCCACACCCTGATCACCTACGACTAGTGGCCCCCGCCGGCGAGACCAACTGATGCCGGTCTCCCGCCGCAGCCGCACGCTCGCCGCCGATCAGCAGGCGCTCTGGGCGCTGGTCGCCGATCCGGATCACATGCCGCGCTGGTGGCCGGGGGTCGCCCGTGTGGAGGGCGTCGCCGAGGACCGCTTCACGCAGGTGTTCAAGACCAAGCGGGGGCGGTCCGTACGCCTGGACTTCCAGATCATCGAGTCCCAGGCGCCGTGGAGCCGTGCCTGGGCGCAGGAGATCGCGGGCACTCCGTTTGAGCGCGTCCTCAACGAGTCAGTGATCGCGGTCGACCTCAAGCCGGTGCCCGGCGGGACCGAAGTGACCCTCAGCCACCAGCAGAAGCTACGGGGCTACTCGCGGACGGGGACGTTCATGCTCAGCCGAGCGACGCGCCGCAAACTCGACGAGGCTCTGGACGGCCTCGAGCGCGTGTCCGTCTGACCCGGAACCCGCCCGGGAAGGCACGCCGACGCCGGGTCGGCGTCAGCCCGGCAGCCCGGTCAGCGTGCCCTGAAGGATGATCGTGCCCGGCGTCGTGGGGCTCGCCTTGGTCTCGAGCGTGACGACCAGCTGCTTGTAGTGCCCCGCGTTGGTGGGCAGCCCACCGGCGGTGGAGAGCTTGCCGGTGGCCGTCACGCCGGGGTTGACGAAGCCGAGGATGTGCGCGTCGGTGGGCGAGTTGTAGAGCCACACCGCGTAGGCGGTGGGCGGCGTCTTCGTGTTCGGGGTCACATTCTGCGCCACGAGTGCGATGCCCTCGGCGGTGCCCTGCCTGAGCACCTCGGCGATCCCCGCGGCCTTGCTGTTGGCGCTGGGTGGCGTGAGGTTGATCCGCGCGATCGGCTGGGCTGCCGACGAGCCGCCGGAGGTGGTGGTCCCCGATGCGGCGCCCGCGCCGGTCGGGGCCGAGGCGGCGGGTGGGCTCGATGGTGCTGGGGCCGCGGTCGATGAGCTCGCCGACGCCGCGGGGGTCGGGTTCGAGCCACCGGAGTTGAGCAGGATGACCGCCACAGCGGCAACGATGATCAGGGTCAAAGCGATCAGCACGCCGCCGCCGAGCAGCGA
The DNA here is from genome assembly GCA_030945945.1 of Actinomycetota bacterium. Next base: position 1,363 of record JALYZB010000144.1, read on the forward strand.
GCTGCGACCGGATCCCTCCTCGCCGGGGCGGCCCTGGGGCTCGGGCGAGGCGGCGCCGGAGGCCTGCGCGCGACGCCGGCCGGGGAAGATCGACGGCCGGGCCGGCTTGGAGGCTTCTGGGTGCGCGGTGGGAGCAGCGCCCGCAGGCGGCGCAGCGGTAACGGCCGCGGCGGGGACCGCGGGGAGCGGGCTGCTGGCCAGCGGGTTCAGCTCCGAGGCCACCACGCGAGCCCAGGCGCGCTCGCCGGGGGCGGCGGCAATCGCGTCCTGCGCCGCGCTCGCCGCGCCGGAACCGAGTTGTCCGAGCAGATAGTCGGTGATGACCTCGCGCCGCTCGCCCTCCAGGCCGGTCTGGGGACCGAGCGCCTCCAGGGCGCTAACCGCGCGTTGACGGACCGCTGAGCGGTCGATCGAGAGCAGGCGAGCGATCTCGTCATAGCTGCGGCCGCGCTGAAGCACGAGCTGCAGCACGGCGCGCTGATCGGCCGGGAGACTTTCCAACGACGCCATCGAGGGCCGTAGCGTAGATGAGCGCAACGGCCGATGCCGCACCGCGCAGCGCATGGCGGCCAAGCAGCGCCCGCCGCGGGGTCCAGAGGCCAGCCACTATGGTCTTCCGCGTGCTGAAGGATCTGCACCGCCACATGAATCGCGGCTTTGACCGGCTCTACGGTCTCGAGGTGACCGACGCGCAGGACGGCTTCGTCCAGGCCCACGTGGATGTCCGAGACGAGCTTCTGCAGCCCGCCGGACTGGTGCACGGTGGTGTCTACGCGGCGATGGCCGAGAGTCTGGCCAGCCTGGGGACGGCCATGGCGGTGATGGACGATGGCAAGATGGCGATGGGCCTCTCGAACCAGACCAGCTTCCTGCGCCCGATCACGGCGGGCACGATCCACGCGCAGGCCCGGGCCCAGCACCGCGGCAGAACCACCTGGGTGTGGGAGGTGCAGATCAGCGACGACGCCGGCCGGCTGTGCGCGCTGACCCGGATGACGATCGCCGTGCGCGACGCCCCTGCCGGCGCGGCTCGCGACTGAGGGCTCGCGGTGTGGGGCTAACCGCCGTAGCGATTGGTGATCGGAACGCGCCGGTCGCGACCGAACGCCCGCGTGGAGATCTTGATGCCCGGCGGCGCCTGGCGGCGCTTGTACTCGGCGCGGTCTACGAGCATGATCACCCGTTGCACGTCGGTGTCCTCGAAGCCGCGCAGGACGAGCGCGTCGCGGCCGAGGTCGTCCTCGATGTAGCCGTCGAGGATCGGGTCCAGCACCTCGTAGGGGGGTAGTGAGTCCGAGTCGCGCTGTTGGTGGCGCAGTTCGGCGCTGGGCGCCCGGTCCAGGATCGAGGCGGGGATCACCGCTTCGATCGCGTTGCGGTGGTGTGAAAGCGCGTAGACAAGGGTCTTGGGGCAGTCCTTGATGACCGCGAAGCCGCCGGCACTATCCCCGTACAGCGTCGAATATCCCACCGCCATCTCGGACTTGTTGCCGGTTGTGAGCACCAGCCAGCCGAACTTGTTGGACAGCGCCATCAGCAGGTTGCCGCGGATGCGGGCCTGCAGGTTCTCCTCGGTGAGATCCGGCTCACGGTCCGCGAAGGTCTCGGCCAGCGTCCGCTCGTAGGCGGCCATCGCCGGCGCGATCGGAAGCTCGCGCAGGTCCGCACCGAGATTGGCGGCCAGGGCCCGCGCGTCACCCTGGGTCGCGACTGAGGAGTAGGGCGACGGCATCACCACAACCGACACGCGCTCGGGGCCCAGCGCGTCCACCGCGATCACCGCGACGAGCGCCGAATCCACCCCGCCCGACAGGCCGATGACCACCCGTCCAAAGCCGTTCTTCTCGACGTAGTCGCGCAGCCCGAGGACCAGCGCGGCGTGCACCTCGGCCACCGGGTCCAGCGGCTCACTCACGGGTCCGCCGACGGTCGCGTCCGCGTCGGCCGGCAGCTCGCGCAGCGACAGCCGGGCGAGCGTGGGGACGCTGGGCCGGGTCCGGTGGGTGACCGGCCGGTGGCGAGGATCGCGCAGCCGCGTCCCGCGTGAGGCGGCGGGGTCGATCGTGGCCAGGATCAGCTCCTCGGCGAACTGACGGCCCCGGGCGATCACGCTCCCCTCGTGGTCGATGACCAGCGAGTGCCCGTCGAACACGAGCTCGTCCTGGCCCCCGACCAGGTTGCAGAACGCGAACGCGGCGACGTTGTCGCGAGCGCGCTGGATGAGCATCCGCTCGCGCTCAGGGCCCTTGCCGGCGTGATACGGCGAGGCCGAGAGGTTGACGATCAGCGTCGCCCCGGCGCCGGCTTCATGGGAGGCGGGTGGCCCGGGCTCCCAGATGTCCTCGCAGATGGTCAGTCCGATCGTCGTCGGCCCGAGTTCCAACACCGCGCCGTGATCGCCGGCCTGGAAGTAGCGCTGCTCGTCAAAGACCCCGTAGTTGGGGAGAAACACCTTGCGGTAGATGGCCTGCACCCGACCTCCGGCCAGGACCGCACAGGCGTTGTAGACGTCATCGGCGCGCTCAGGGAAGCCGACCAGGGCCACCGTGTCGCCGGTGGCGGCGGCGATTCGCTCAAGCGCGTCGCGCGAGTCGGCCAGGAAGTGCTCCTTGAGCAGCAGATCCTCGGGCGGATAGCCGGTCAGGGCCAACTCCGGGAAGAGCACGAGCTGCGCGCCGGCGGCGACGGCGCGATCCAGACCATCCCGAATCCGGGCCTCGTTCCCGGCGATGTCACCGACGGTCGCGTTGAGCTGGCACAGGGCGAGGCGCAGGGGAGCGGGCATCCCCTCATTATGGGACGGCTCAGCCGCGGGGAGCGCCGCGGCCCAGGGCGAAGCGGGCGAAGCGCCCCAGCAGCGGATCGGCGGCCGAGCTCACCCGGACCAGCCGCGTCCAGGCGATCCCGAGGATACCGGTCGTCCCCGGTCGCCGCGCGAGGATGACCGCCTGGCCGGCGGCGGCCAGCCCAGCGCTGAACGGCGGCGCAATCCTCGCTGCGAGCGCGGTCAGCCCGGCGGGGACGCCCGGGCCCCCGTACATGAACACGACGTCGCCGGTCTGCAGCGCCTGCAACAGCTGGTCATCGGTGATCGCCGCCCCGTCGCGGGTCACGGGCACGGGCACGTGGGCGCCGCTGGTCGGAGGCTCTGAGTCATAGGGGGGATGCAGCTCCCCGGCGCGCAGGTTGGCGTGGCCGAGATCCCGGTAGGCCGTCCCGATCCCCGTGCCGGCTCCGATGACGCCCGGCGTGTCGCGGCCAGCCAGCAGCCCGCCGGAGAGCAGCGCGATGATCGCCCCGGCGATGATGAACGCGGCGATCACGATCGCCAGCCGTTCGAGCAGTTTCATCGGTCGGTACGGCGCGCGGAGGCGACGGTCACTGCGCGGCGCGCACAGCGTCGCGGGGCCGCGCAGAGCCAGAACGGGAACCCTGTCCGGCGGCGGCGACGAGCTCCTCGACCGACGCCCGCAGCTCATCGGCGAGCGCCTCGAGGTCCTCGATCGCGTCGAAGTCCGCGTTGAGACCGAAGTTCAGCTGACCGTCGTAGCTCATGATCGCGATGCCGAGCGCCTGGTTCTCGGCCAGCGGGACCATCGGGTACATCGCCTGCAGCCGATGGGACAGCATGTAGAGCGGGAACTGCGGGCCCGGGACGTTGGTGACGACGAGGTTGAACATCCGCTGCCGGGCCTGCAGGCGGGCGGCCTGGGCCATGATCGTCGGCGGTGCGAAGCCGGTCAGCTCGGTGAGCACCTGGGCGCCGACCGCCTGGCTGGACTCCTTGATGCCGTCCATCGCGCGGCTGATCGTCAGCAGGCGCTGCACCGGGTCAACGAGCCCGACCGGCAGCGGCGCCCACATCGCGGCGACCTTGTTGCCGAGCGCTCCGCGCTCGACCTCGGCGCGGACGGATACCGGGACCATCGCGCGCAGGACGAGATCCTCGGTGGGCTCGCCATGCATCCGCAGGTAGCGGCCCAGTGCGCCCGCCACGGCGGCCAGCACCACGTCGTTGACGGTTCCGCCGAGCGCATTCTTGATCATCTTGAACTCCGGCAGATCCCCGCGGACCCAGGTGAAGCGGCGATGGGGACCGATGCGGACGTTGAACGCACTGGGCGGGGCGACCTGAAGGCCAGCGCGTGCGATTGCCCCCACGCCAACGAGTGCGGTCCCGACCCGGCCGGCCACGTGGCGCGGCCCGCGCAGGGTCGCGCGGACGCCCCGGAGGATCTCCGCCGGGACGGTGGCCCGCTCGATCAGCGCGTCGGCCAGCAGTTGCGCGCTGGAGGGCACTGGGCGCGCAACCCAGTCTCGCTCGGGCTCGGAGACCGGCGTGGGCTCTGAGGAGGTGTCGAACAGGACGGTGGCGATGTCCACGCCGGAAACTCCGTCGACGAGCGCGTGATGGGTCTTGGAGAGGATCGCGAAGCGATCGTCCGACAGGCCCTCGACCAGCCACAGCTCCCACAGGGGCCGGCTGCGATCCAGGGCCTGGGAGAAGACGCGTCCGGACAGGCGCTTGAGCTGATCCTCGTCGCCGGGTGTCGGCAGGGCGGTGTGGCGGACATGGAAGCCGGGGTTGAAATGCGGGTCGTCGACCCATACCGGCCGGCCCTGGTTGAGCGGCACGAAGGCCAGCCGCTGCCGGTAGCGGGGCACGAGGTGCAGGCGGGAGACAATCTGGGCCACGAGCTCGTCGTAGCCTGGGCTTGACCCCGCGAACACCATGCAGCCGGCGACGTGCATGTGCGCCGCGTCGCGCTCGAGGTGCAGGAACGAGCTGTCAAGCCCGGTCAGACGGTCGGTGTTGGTCACCAAGATGATTCTTGCAGGCCCGGCCCTGTGTGATGAGACTCACGCAAAGCACCGGGTCGCGCTGCCAACCTCGCCCGGCTTCCAAAATCGACCTGCCGAATCGCATGCGCCCGGTGCGCACGCGAGCGGGGGACCCACTGCCGGGGAGTTTGATCATGGCTCCCCGGCCGGGGCGAATCGGCGCCTGGACCGACCAGGCGCGACCGTAGCGAGTGACCTCTCGAGACCGCCCAAAGCGGTCTGAGATGCCTTGCGAGCCCGACAGCTAACCACGTAGGCGCCCGGTCGAACGATGTCCTTGAGGAGGTCCTCGAATGAGGTCCAATTTGACACCGCGCACGACGCGCGCGATCCATAGCGTGATCGCAATCACGATGCTGGCTGTGCCCTGCAGTGCTCTGGCCCTGAGCGGCACGACCGACGCCCAAACCACATCCGGCGCGCAGCTGCAGGCGACCGCCACACCGCGGGTCGCCCGCCTGGGCCAGGCGGTGACCGTTCGCGGTACCGCGCCGGCCTCGGCGGCCGGCCACCGCGCCATGCTGGAGTCCGCCTCCCGCACGCAGAGCGACTGGCGCCCGGTGCGGGCCACCACGATCGCCCCGGGTGGTCACTTCGCATTTCGCACCCAGCTGCGCCACTCCGGCTACCTGCGGGTAATCGACTCCGGTCCGGTCCCGACGGGCAGTGGCGGCGTGCAGGCCAACCGCGTCGCGCTTCCCGCTCAGGGTGCGAGCACTCCGCAGCACGTCGCCGTAGCCGCGCAGTTTCGCGTCGCCCAGAATCGGCTCGACGTGCTCGCCGGCCATCCAGTGAGCCTGCACGGCACGCTGGACCCGGCGCAGGCCGGCCGTGTGGTCCGCGTGCAGACCCGCCGGGGTCATGGTTGGAAGACGGTTGGGACCGCACGCACTGGTGCCAACGGACGTTTCCGGGCTCGCTTGGGCTCGCTGACCGGCTCTGAGCATCGGCTGCGAGTCCGCTTCGCCGGTGATCAGTCCAACGCCGCGGTCAGCGGCGGGGCCGGAGTGGTGACCGTGTTCGGCGCCGACGTCGCCTCCTGGTACAGCGACGCCGGCAGCACCGGATGTGGCTTTCACGCCACGTACGGCGTGGCCAACCGAAACCTCCCGTGCGGGACCAAGGTGCGGATCCGCTTCGGCCCGCGCAGCATCACCGCAACGGTCGACGATCGCGGCCCTTACGTGGGCGGTCGCAACTGGGATCTGAATCAGAACACCGCGGCCGCGCTGGGCTTCGGCGGCGTCGGGACGATCTGGATCTCGCTGTAGCCACTCGCCGGGCGTCGGCTCGCCACGGCGGTGAGCCGACGCAGCCTGGCGGCCGGTCCGTGATCAACGTCGGCGCCGAGCTCTAGCCTCGGGAGCCGATGTCCGGACGCTGCATCGCGCACCTCGACATGGATGCCTTCTACGTGTCGGTCGAGCTGCGCCGCCGGCCCGAGTTGCGGGGGCGACCGGTCATCGTCGCGGGATCCGGACCCCGGGCGGTGGTCACGACCGCCTCCTACGAGGCGCGGCGGTTTGGCGTCGGCTCCGCGATGCCGGCCGCGCGGGCGCGGCGGCTGTGTCCCGACGGCGTCTACCTGCCCCCGGACCACCCGTACTACCGGGAGGCGTCGAGTGAGCTGATGGGGCTGGTCCGTGCGGTCACGCCGGTCGTCGAAGTGATCGGGCTCGACGAGGCGTTTCTGGACCTCGGCGGGATGCCGGCGCCGCGGGCCGAGATGCGACGCCTGGTGACCGAGATCGAGCAGGGGACCGGGCTGCACGCCTCGATCGGGATCGGGCCCAACAAGCTGGTGGCCAAGGTCGCCTCCGACGCCGAGAAGCCGCGCGGCTTTGTCTGCCTGACCAGCGAGCAGGCCCGTGCGCGCTTTGCCGCTGCGCCGTGCGGATTGATCCCCGGGATCGGCCCCAAGACCGCTGAGCGGCTGCGTGCGTGCGGGCTGCCCACCCTGGGCCGGCTGGCCACGGCGCCGGCCGAGGAGCTGGCGGCCCGCTTCGGCCCCCGGCTCGGAGCCGAGCTGCGCCGACGCGCCCGTTTCGAGGACGACTCACCGGTGACCGAGCTGCGCAAGGTCATCTCCGAGTCGCGGGAGACGACGTTCGACGTGGACGTGACGGGTCTGCCGGCGCTGGAGCCGATCCTCGCGCGGCTGGTCAGCGACCTGTGCGCGACGCTCGAGCGCCAACGGCGGCGCGGCCGCACGATCGGGATCAAGATCCGCCTGGCCGACTTCTCGACCCATACGCGCGCCCGGACACTCGGCGAGCCGATCGCGACGGCCGACCGGGTCGGGCCCGTCGCGCTCGACCTGCTGCGACGGTTCGATCCGCCGCGCCCGGTGCGGCTGCTCGGGGTGCGGGTCGCCGGGCTCGAGGCGCCCGCGGCCGACGAGCAGCTGACCCTTTCAGTCTGATCGGGCGCACGCCCACGGGCACGCTGCGCGGCGCTAATACAACGCGGCGGCGAGCCGGCGGCGCGACTCGCGGGTGAGCGGATGCTCGATGCCGAGCTCGTCCAGGATCCCAACGACGACGCGGCGGATGTCGTCCTGGGCGCCGTCGGCCAAGGGCAGCGCGGCGATCAGGCCGTCCAGTCCCCGCTCGGGATCACCGCTGTCCAGGGCGGTGAAGGCGCCGGCCAGGCTCGCATGGGCCGGATCGCCCTGGAGCCGGATCCGGGCCGCCAGCCCGTCAGCCGCGAAGTTTCCGGGGACCTCACGCAGGAGCGCCAGGGCCTGATCGCTCTCGCCGCGGGCGTGGAGCAGCCGAGCCAGGGGAATCGCAGCGTCGGCGCGAGAGGGCTCGAGCTCGACCGCGCGGCGCAGCGACGCCTCGTCACCAGCGGCGACCAGTCCGTCGGCCTCGGACGGGACGAGGGCGTCCAGGAAGCGATCGATTGCCACCGGGGGTTGGACACCGACGAACTCCGAGGCGACCGCGCCGTCACGAAACGCCTTGACCGCCGGGATGCCCTGGATGCCGTACTGACGGGCCAGCTCCTGGTCCGAGTCGACGTCGACCTTGGCCAGCTCGACCTGCCCGTTGCGTGCGAGGATCGCCCGTTCGAGCACGGGACCCAGCTGGCGGCAGGGCCCGCACCACTCGGCCCAGAAGTCCACGACGACGGGAACCGTGCGAGAGCGGTCCAGAACCGCGGTCGGGAAGGTGGCTTGGGTAACGTCCACGACACCAATGGTAGCCACGCCGCGCGGTGATTCCGGTCGCGGTGGCGCGATGCGGTAGACACCCGGGCATGACCGAGCTGACCGTGACTCGCGACGGTGTCTCGCTCTCCGGCGAAGACACGGGGGAGGGGCCTCCGGTCGTGCTCCTGCACGGCCTCACCGCCAGCCGGCGCTACGTCGTGATGGGCTCAAGCGCGCTGCCGCGCTCGGGGCATCGCGTGATCGCCTACGACGCGCGTGGCCACGGCCGCTCAAAGCCGGCATCGATTGCCTCGGACTACGGATACGCCGCGCTCGGCCAGGATCTCGAGGCCGTGCTCGACGCCGCCGGTGTCGACCGGGCGGTTCTCGCGGGAGCGTCGATGGGGGCACACACCCTGCTGTGGCTGGCGCTGAACCGTCCCGGGCGCGTCCGCGGACTGGTCATCATCACTCCGGCCTTTGACCCCGCCACCGCCGACGACCCGGGGCGGCTCGCGCAGTGGGACGCGCTGGCGGCCGGCCTGCGAAACGGCGGCATCGACGGCTTCCTGGACGCCTACGGGGAGCCGCGCGTGCCCGAGGGCATGCGCGAGACGGTAACCACGGTCATCCGCCAGCGCCTGGCCCTGCACGAGCACCCCGAGGCGGTCGCCGACGCGCTGGCAGCGGTTCCCCGCTCGCATCCCTTCGGGGCGATCGCAGAACTCGGGGCGATCACCGCGCCCACCGCGGTCGTCGCCTCCGACGATGCCGCCGATCCCGAGCATCCTCGCGCGGTGGGGGAGGCCTACGCGGCCGCGATCCCCGGCGCAGAGCTGGTCACCGACGAGCCGGGCCGCTCCCCCGTCGCCTGGCAGGGCAGCCAGCTCTCGCGGGTGATCGCCGAGGTCGCCGCCCGGGCGCGGTGATGAGCCCGCACGCCGCCGGCTACTCCGGCACCCCGCTGCCGCGCAAGCTCGGGATCCGGGCGGGCGACCGCGTGGCGGTCATCGCGGCGCCGGAGGGCTTCGCTGCCGTGCTCGGCGTGCTCGGAGACGGGGTCCGTATGCACCGCCGGCTCCAGGGCCGCTTTGACGTGATCGTCGCCTTCGCGACGCGCCGCGCGGCGCTGGAGCGTCGGCTGACCGGGCTGCGCGACGCGCTTGAGCCGGCGGGCGGACTGTGGCTGGCGTGGCCCAAGCGGGCCTCGGGCATGGTCACCGACCTCAGCGACACCGAGGTGCGGGCGCTCGGCCTCGCGACCGGCCTGGTCGACAACAAGGTGTGCGCGATCGACGAGACCTGGTCGGCCCTGCGCTTCGTCTACCGGCGGGCCGAGCGCCCGGGCGCCGCGAGCACATAGACCCGGGCGCAGCCAAAGCGAAAGCTCGCGGCCAGCAACGGTCCCAGCGTCCGGCCCAGCGACGCCGGATGAGCACAGTCAGAGATCACAGTGCCGGCGCCGGTGGCGCGCACGAACGCCCGGGCGCTGGCGGGTGCCATGTGACCGTCGAACAGCCGGTCGACCCGCCGGGCTCTCGCCGGGTAGTCGCGGCTCCAGTAGCCGTGGCCGACCCACACCGCCTTGCCCGTCCGGTAGGGCACCACCGAGGCGAACGGGGTGGGGGCGAGCACGCCTCCGGGCGGCCGGCGGGCGTTGATCCAGGCCAGCGCCCGGGCGTCGGAGCGCGGCAGCGCATACTGCACGTGGCTGCCGGTCGCCGTGCGGACCATCTTGCGGGCGTTGAAGGCCAGCCCGGGAAGGGTCAGCACGGCGACCGCCAGGGCGCCGACCAGGACCGGCAGGCGGAGCCGCAGACCGCCGCGCACGATCAGGATGGCCAGCGGGAAGCTCAGTCCCTGCAGGGCGTGCGCGGCGAAGGCATCGTTGGCGAAGTAGGTGATGATCACCGCGATCGGCCAGAGCACGAGCACCTGCTCGGCCACCTCCCGACCCGGGCGCCGCAGCCCGAGCGCGGCGAGCAGCAGCGGCGGACCGAGACCGGCGAGCAGCACGAGCGCGGGCAGGCGGGGTATGACCTCGTAGTGGGCGGCCAGTTGCCAGGCCGGATCGCCGTGACTGAGCACGTAGTAGTAGCCGAGCGGGAGCGCCGCACCGACCGCCGCGAGCCCGAGCATCAGCGCCCCGCCCAACCGTCGCCACACGGCCAGGCCCACGTAGACGACGATCAGCATGATCCCCTGCCAGGGGTGCAGCCAGGCCGCGCCCAGTGAGGCCAGGACAGCGGTCAGCCACGCTCCGGGAGCATCACCTATGGAGCGCGCCCGCTGCGTCGCCGGGCCGAACCCGCGGGGCTCGATCGCTCGCTCGACGGCCAGCAGTGCGGTCGGCACCAGCGCCAACCCGAGCGCGCTGGGCAGATACCCCCACAGCTTGCCGGCCGCCAGCAGTTCGTCACCGAGTAGGTAGAGCGAGAAACGAAACGGCCCGCCGCCGACCTGCGTCCAGCTGTAGAGGGACGCCAACGGCGTGCAGAGAAACAGCGCCAGCGTCACCGCAGCGGCCCGCGCGCCGACGCCAGCGGCGAAGAAGCGCCGGCTCCAGCCCGCGGCGGCGATGAGCAGGGCGAGGATCGCGACCGGCTTCCAGAGCAGGTAGGCCAGCGACAGGCTGAGGCCGAGCCGGCCGAGCAGGCCCGAGACGAGGAACAGCGGCTCCAGGTAGACGTGGCCGCTAGGGGCGAACGTGAACAGGTCCGAGGCCAGGACATGGCTGCCGGCGTCCCGTGCCCACGCCAGGTACTGCAGCTGGTCGGCACCGAGTACGCCGTCGGCGCCGATCAGACCGTCGGCACCGGTGAAGATGGCGTGCAGCTGGGCGGCCCGGAGCAGGAGCAGGACGAGCGGGAACATCGCCCACCCGGTGAGGAGGGCCAGCACCGCGATCTCGGCCCCGGACGCGCGCGCCCGGCGGATCGGCATCGCGCGAAATCTAATCGGTCCGCCGGTCAGGGCCCCCGACCGCGATCGACCGGGGGCCCGCGACGCGATGCGCTAGCCGGCGGTCACCGTGTTGGACCGGTCAACCGGCGCGACGTAGCCATTGCCGTTGAAGTGCACCTTGATGGTGATTCGGGCCGGGGTGGCGGCATGGACGCGGCGGAAGGAGTTCTGCCCCGAGAACGAGCAGTCGGGACCGACCTGCGCGGCGACGCTGCCGATCTGCTTGCTTCCGATGTAGTACTTCAGGGTCGCGGTTCCCGAGCACTTGGAGGTGGTCGGGATGCTGTTGGCGCCGCTGAGCCTCCCCGTCGTCGTGAACGCGTAGGGCTTGGAGCGGTCCCGGGAGGGGGTGCTGCGCACGTTGAGGCGTGGCCTGGGCCGTGTGCTCGGTTCCGTGAAGAACGTCGCGTCGGCGCCGACCGAGATGATGTTGCCTCCGTGGTAGGCGATCAGCCGGTAGTGGAACAGTGCGCCCGGGGTCAGCCCGGACAGCACGACCGAGACGGGCAGCGAGGTGGTGACGGCAGCCAGGGGCTGGGCGGGGATCGTCTGCGAGCCATAGCTGGTGCTCACGCCGTACTGCACCGCCCAGGTCGTCGCGGCGCCCTGCGGATTGATGCTGCCCGTGGCGGTCGCGCCGGTCTTGCCGACGTTCACGGCCGGGCCGGTGACGACCGCGGCCGGCGGCGGGCCGGTGGTCGTGAAGGTCTTGTCGGTCCCCGAGGCCGTACCGGCGCGGTTGAGCGCGGCGACGTGGAAGTGGTAGGGCGTTCCCGGCGTCAGCCCGGCGATATCGATGTGCACCGTGACGGGCCGGCTGCCGGCGCCGATCCGACGGCTGTTGGTCGAGAACCCGTAGGCGATGGTCGGCCCGTACTGGAAGCTGTAGCCCGTTGCGCTGCCGTTGGGGTTGATCGTGGCGATCAGCGTGGCCGTGGTGTTGCCGACGTTGCCGGCCGATTCGGCCGTGACCGCCGGCGTCGAGGCGGCGGCCGCGACCCCCACGATCGCCAGCCCTGCCATGAGCGTGGCGATCAGCGATTTAAGGGTAAGACTCAAGGTGACTCCTCCTCCTGGTGGACATGCCGGTTTCAAACCGGTCAGTGGCTCGAAGTTGCGCGGCGCTGGCCGGGTCCAGCGGTACTAGGGTGTCGCCTTGATGTTGTTCTATGAGCCCGGTGCACATGATCCCGCACAGCTTCCGCATGACCCGTTCAAGGCGATCGTGGCTCCGCGGCCGATCGGCTGGGTCTCGACGATCGCCGCGGATGGGTCGGTCAACCTCGCGCCATACAGCTTCTTCAACGCGGTGGCCGAGGCTCCTCCGATGCTCGCCTTCTCCAGCCACGGGGTCAAGGACTCGGCGACCTTCGCCGGCGAGGTGCAGGAGTTCGTGTGGAACCTCGTCACCTATGAGCTGCGCGAGGAAATGAACGCTTCGTCGGCGCCCCTGCCGCGCGGCCTCAGCGAGTTCGAGCGGGCCGGCCTGGAGATGGCGCCCTCACGGCTCGTCGCTCCACCCCGCGTCAGGTCGGCTCGCTGTGCGATGGAGTGCCGCGTCGTGCACCGGCTCGAGCTGCACGACCTGGACGGCCGGCCCACCGACCATCACCTGGTGATCGGGCAGGTGGTCGGGGTCCATCTGGACGAGTCCGCGATCGTCGGGGATGCCGTGGACACCGCGGCGCTGCGGCCGGTGGCGCGGCTCGGCGGTCCGGCCGACTACGCGGTCATCGAGAGCACCTTTCAGATGACCAGGCCGGCCTCGTGACCGCGGTCCGGGGCCTGCCGCGCGGAGTGAGCATCGCCGTTCGCTGCCGCGGCCGCCACTGCCCGCGGCTGCGCCCTCACACCGGGCGGGGCCGCAACTTGCGCAGGCTGCTGCGCCCCTGACATGGGAGCGCCGCAACACGTCGACGAGGCGGTCCTCGAGGATCTGCACCGGCGGCTGAGGATGACACGTCCGCCCCGGCTGCCGGGCGGACTGGGATGGGAGCGCGGGACCGATCCCGACTATCTCGCCGAGCTCGTGGAGCACTGGGCTCACCGTTATGACTGGCGCGAGCACGAGGCGCGCATTCATGCGTTGCCGTGGGCCGATGGGGTCTCGGCGCTGCACCAGCGCGCGTCCGGGCCGCAGGCGCCCGCCGTCGTGCTGCTGCACGGCTGGCCGGACTCGATTCTGCGCTTCGAGCGGGTGCTGCCGCTGCTCGGCGACCTCGATGTGGTCGTCCCCTGCCTGCCCGGATACCCGTTTGGCAGGGCGGTCACCGAGCCCGGAATGTCGACGGCCGCGATGGGGGAGGAGGTGGCGGCGATGATCGCCGAACTCGGCCACGACCGTTACATCGTCTCGGGCGGGGACATCGGCTCGGCGGTAGCGGAGGGGATGGCCGCACAGCATCCCGATCGGGTCAGCGCGCTGCATCTCACCGACATCCCGTACGGCCACATCCTCGCGATCCCCGCCGAGGAGCTCTCCGACGCCGAGCGCGCCTACCGCGCCCCGGGCCGGCGCTGGTCACAGACCGAGGGCGCCTACGCGTCCGAGCAGGCAACCAAGCCC
>JALYZB010000149.1 GCA_030945945.1 Actinomycetota bacterium
GAAGCTGATGCGCGACGCCAAGATCCTGCAGCTGTACGAGGGTACCGCACAGATCCAGCGCCTCGTCATCGCTCGCGAGACGCTGCTGCCGCGGCGCCTGGAGGAGCCGGCGGCCGCGACCGCCTGATCACGGCCGCTCCTGTTGGGGGGCGCTGGCGTCGGGCCGGGGTGGTTGACTTGCCCAGCGTGCCCCGTGCCCTGCCTCTCGCCGTCCTGAGCGCCGTCGTGCTCGCGGCGACGACGGCCCCGGCCGTGGGTGCCGTGTCGGCGGCCGGGCTGATCCGCAGCCGCGCCAGCGCACACGTCATCCAGCCCCAGCCCGCCACGGGCAGCTGCCACGCCCGCGGACAGGGCGGGTTCGCGCTCCCGGACCCCCGATGCACTCCGGGGGCGATCGACCCCGCGGTCACCGAGGCGGACCTGAGCACGACGATCTGCCGCGCGGGGTACTGCGAGAGCGTCCGCCCGCCGGAGTCGATCACCGAGCCCGAGAAGCGCGCGAGCCTGCGCGCCTACGGTGACCACGGGTCATTGGATGAGTACGAGTACGACCACCTCGTCCCGCTCGAGCTGGGCGGTGCGCGCAACGACGCTCGCAACCTGTGGCCGCAGCCGGGCGGCAGCCCGAACGTCAAGGACACGCTGGAGAACCGGCTGCACGCTCGCGTCTGTGCGGGGGCGATGCGCCTGGCTGCCGCCCAGCTGGCCATCGCCCGCGATTGGGTCGCCGCCGACCACCGCTCGGCCCTGGCCGCTGCGGGTGATGCGGCCCGACGCGCAGCCGATCAGAGCCGGCGCTTGCGGCGGAAGTAGATCCCGAAGCCCCCGACCGACACGATCAGCAGGCCGATTCCAAACACGAAGAACGACCACGTGTGGTTGACGATCTGGCCGGTCAGGAACGCGAAGTTCTGCCCGAAGAACCCGGTCCGGAAGGTCAGGGGGAGAAAGATCGTGGCGATGATGGTGAGCTGCTTGTTGATTTCCCCCTGACGGTCGGCGACCGTCGAGGGGTACATGTCGGTGGCCCCGCTGAGCAGGTCGCGGCGGGAGTCGACCAGCTCCGAGACCCGCATCGGGGGTGACGATCCGCCGCATCGCCACGAGGTCACGCTTGAGCGCGAAGATGCGGTGCAGCTGCTGGGCATTGGGCTCGTCGATGAGCTCCTGCTCGAGATCGTCGATGTTGTCGTCGATTCGGCCCGCCGCTCCATGCCGGGGTCGACGGCGAAGACGACCATGAACAGATAGCCCTCGTACTCCTCGAGCTTGGGTCGCTGTTGGAACGTCCGCGCGTCCTCGACGGTGAGCGGATGCAGCCCGATCGTGTCGGCCAGCCGCTTGATCGCCGCCTCGTCGGGGTCGATCAGATCGATCCAGACGAAGTTGCGATCCTTCAGGTGGGTCGCGATCTGATGCTCGTCGGGGTTAGCCAGGCACGGCAGGCGCCGCGTAACCGTGCGGGGCTGCTCCCCTTGCCGGTGCTCACCGGGGCCAAGCCACCAACCGAGGCCGATGACGCGCGGCGCACGGCGGCCGCGACGCAGCTGCCGGGGGCGCGGGGAGCGATCGCCGCGTAGGCTTTCCGTGCCTTGACTACCTCGGCTTCGCCCCGCAAGCGCCACGCGCTGCATCTGTTCACCGGCCTGCCCGGCCGGTACGGGCCGATGGGGGCGCTGCTCAGCTTCGGACAGGATCCTCGCTGGCGCCGTGCCCTGGTCCGCGGTCTCGCTCCCCGCGGCGAGCGCGTCCTGGACGTGGCTGTGGGCACCGGGCTGGTCACCGCCGAGCTGATCCGCCAGGGCGCCGAGCACGTGACCGGCCTGGACCAGAGCGAGGCGATGCTCGACGCTGCCCGGGCGCGGTACCAACGTGACCCGGTACTCGGCGAGCGGGTGGAGCTCGTGCGCGGAGAGGCCGAGCGGCTGCCGTTTGCCGACGGCGCGTTCGACGTGCTCACCTTCACCTACCTGCTGCGCTACGTCGACGACCGCGCGGCCACCATGCGCGAGCTTGCCCGGGTCCTGTCACCCGGCGGCC
>JALYZB010000177.1 GCA_030945945.1 Actinomycetota bacterium
CCGCGGCTCAGGCCGCGGCGGACGCCCTAGCTGGCTCGCGCTCCGCAGCACGATCGGAGTCCGCTGAGTCCTCAGCCCTCCGGACCACCCCCAGCAGGACGTCGGCCGCCCGGATGATCGCCGGGAAGCGCGCCGCCGGGTCCTTCGGCATCCGCACCGACAGCTGGGACTTGCCCGACTCGTACAAGGCCTCGGGGATCGCGGCGCGATACGCCTTCGCGCGCGAGGAATCGAGCTCGATCGGGGTCATCGCCAGCCGGTCGCCACGGATCGTGACCGCGGTTGCGCCGGCCTGGCCGAACTTGATCCGCGCCTGCTGCATCGAGATGAGATTCACCAGCGGCTCGGGCGGCTCGCCGAAGCGGTCCTCGAGCTCGTCGCGCAGCAGGGCCAGGTCGGCGACCTCGCGGGCGCCGGCGATCCGGCGATGGACGTCGACCTTGGCCTGCTCGTAGGGGATGTAGTCCGCCGGCACGTAGGCGTCCACGGATACGTCCAGACGCACCGGCTCCCAGTCCTGCGAAGCACCGTCAGACGCCTCCTCGATCGCGGCGACGGCCTCGTCGAGCATCTGCATGTAGAGCTCGAAACCCAGCGCGGCGACGTGGCCGGACTGCTCGTCACCGAGCAGGTTGCCGGCGCCGCGCAGCTCGAGGTCGCGCATCGCAATCTTGAAGCCGGCGCCGAGCTCGGTGTAGTCGCTCAGGGCCGACAGCCGCTGCGCCGCCTCCGGGGTCAGGGCCGCGGCGCTCGGATACAGCAGGTAGGCGTAGGCACGCTCACGAGAGCGTCCGACGCGGCCGCGGATCTGGTAGAGCTGAGAGAGACCGAAATTGTCCGCACGCTCGACGAACAGCGTGTTGGCCTGGGGGATGTCGATGCCCGACTCGATGATGCTCGTGCACACGAGTACGTCGGCATCGCCACGCAGGAACTCCATCATCCGCTCCTCGAGCAGCGCCTCCTCCATCTGGCCGTGGGCGACCAGGAAGCGCATCCCCGGGCACAGGCCGCGCAGACGGACCGCCGTCTCCTCGATCGTCTCCACCCGGTTGTGCAGGAAGAACGCCTGGCCGTGACGCTCCTTCTCGCGCAGCAGCGCCCGCCGGACGAGCTCCTCGTCGTACTCCCCGACCCAGGTCTTGACCGGCCGCCGGCCCTCGGGCGGGGTCTCGATCACGCTGATGTCGCGCACGCCGGCCAGCGACATCTGCAGCGTGCGTGGGATTGGCGTGGCGCTCATGGCAATCACGTCGACGCGCAGCTTGAGCTGACGCAGCAGCTCCTTCTGCTTGACCCCGAAACGCTGCTCCTCGTCGAGGATCAACAGCCCGAGGTCCTTCGCGCGCACGTCCCGCGACAGCAACCGATGGGTGCCCACCAAGATGTCGACCTCCCCCCGGGAGAAACGGGCGATCGCCGCCTTCTGCTCGGCCGCGGACCGGAAGCGTGAGACGTGCTCGATCGTGACCGGGTAGTCCTTGAGGCGTTCGGAAAAGGTGCCGAAGTGCTGCTGGGCGAGAATCGTCGTCGGAACCAGCAGCATCACCTGCTTGCCGTCCTGGACGGATTTGAACGCGGCGCGCAGCGCCACCTCGGTTTTGCCGTAGCCGACGTCGCCGCAGATCAGGCGGTCCATCGGCCGCGCTGACTCCATGTCGGCCTTGACGAACTCGATCGCGTCGCGCTGGTCGGGCGTCTCGTTGTACGGGAACGCGTCCTCGAACTCGCGCTGCCAGTCGGTATCGATCGGGAAGGCATGGCCGGCGCGGCGCTTGCGCTCCGCGTAGAGGTTGAGCAGCTCGCCGGCGAGTTCCTGGGCGGCGCGCCGGGCGCGGGACTTGATCGCATCCCAGCGAGCGCCACCGAGCTTTGACAGCGGTGGGTGGGCCCCACCGGCGCCGACATAGCGGCTGATCTTGGCCAGCTGATCGACGGGCACGAACACGCGGTCAGAGCCCGCGTACTCGAGGTAGAGGTAGTCACGGGTGACGTCGGCCACCGTCTTGGTGTCAAACCCGGCAAAGCGGGCGATCCCGTGGTCCTCGTGGACGACGATGTCACCGGTGCGCAGGTCCGCGAAGCTGCGCAATACGCCGCGGCGCTGCTCACGGCCCCGGGCGCTGTCGGGGGCGGCGGCACGGCGCCGATGAAACAGCCGGTGTTCGGGGATCACCGCGAGATGGAACTGCGGCGCGATGAAACCTGCTGACAGCCGCGCGGCCGCGAACGTCAAGAGCCCGGCGCCTTCGATCGCCGATGAGGCGTCATCCAGCCAGCGGACCTTGAGCCGGCCGAGGTTGTAGGCAAAGCGCTCGCCCTCGCCGCGCCGGGCGAAGGTCACCACCGGCCGGTAGCCGGAGCGGGCGAGCTTCTCCAGCTCAGGCTCGGCCTCCTTGAGGCCGCGGGCGGCGATGTCGGCGGCCTGGGCACGAAACGCGAACGGCTGGTCCTGATCGATGCTGGAGAGACGGATGGCGACCCGCGCCTGCAGGGCCTGCAGGATCGCCTCGGGCCCGACGTAAAGCGAGCGCGCGTCCTCGTCGGGCAGCGCGGCGGTCAGGTCCTGCCAGTGGTCGGTCAGCGCCGGTGCGATGTCCTCCTCAGCGGCGATCAGCACGGCGGCGTCGGAGCCGGCCATCTCCAGCCACGGATGAAAGCGGTCCACGGGGAGCAGCTCCGACACCTCAGGGCGGTCGGCGACGTCCTCCAGCGCGGCGATCTAGGCCAGCTCACGGTGCTCGGGCGCGAGCTCGGCCGCCGGGGCGACCTCGATCACCTCGGCGTCGCCGAGGGAGCGCTGGGTGAAGGTCGAGAACCAGCGCAGCGTTTCGATCTCGTCCCCGAACAGGTCCACGCGCACGGCCCGGTCCTCGGTGGACGGGAACAGGTCGAGCAGGCCGCCGCGGATCGCGAACTGACCGCGGTCCTCGACCTGGTCGACATGCTCGTAGCCGGCGGCGACGAGATCCTGGGCGCACTCGTCGAGGTCGATCAGCTCGCCGACGCGCAGCTCGAAGCC
>JALYZB010000202.1 GCA_030945945.1 Actinomycetota bacterium
CTGCGGATCCCCGCCTGAGACCAGACCCTGCTCGTAGTACCCCGGCAGCGTCCCGATCGGACCCGGATGAGGCTGGCACGGCGCCGGACCCAGACAGTCACGGGCGGTGTAGCCCTGGTAGATGGGCTGCGTGAACGCCGAGCCGCCGTTATCTGAGAGGTAGACGCCCGACACTCCGACGCCCGGAGTAAACGGACAGGTCGTCGGATCCCCCGCGTTGCACGCCTCGAGGTCGATCTCGTCGTTAGACCCCGACGCTACGAACTGTGGGTGGGCCTGATCGACCGCCAGGCCAGGCTCGTTCTGCTTGTTCTGGGAAAACGGAGACGGCCGACTACCGTTGCTCACCAGCGACGCCGTGGCTCCAGCGAACGCCGGTGCCGACAACATCGCCATACCAACAACGGTCCCCAAAACGGCAAGCTGACGAATCCTCATCTGCATCTCCCCAATCGCTGGAACAACCCGGCTCGCTCCCACCGAGGTTGGTGAAGGCGAAACCTATCCGATCCCACCGCAAGCCGCGTCAGGCATCGTGTGCCACGGCGAGACGCCAGGCGACAACGTCGAGAGCAGAGAGCGCAGGTGGTGGATGAAGTCCCCGAGCCGTTTGGGTGGCGGAGGATCACACGTCAGGGTCACGGCCGCAGAGCCGCTCCCTTGATCGAGCTCGGTCTCTGCGCTCCACTGAGAGGGCCGGCCGCCCAGTACACGTCCTCTTCATAGGCGAGCGCGCTCAGGTGTTCCATCGCGCGCTAGTGCTTGGTCCAGGAGTCGGTAAGGGGACTCTCGGCCACATGATGAAGGATGCCTGGCCTTGTCGATGAGCGCCACCCCTCAGCGCACCCGACTGGCGCGAATCCTGGCGCGCATCACTTCAGAAACGGCGAAAGCCCTGCACAGCGTCACCTCCGCATCAGATGTGATACGTGGGAGCAAAAAGGTCTGGCGGCGGGCCCTTGGCAACGGGCAGCAGCACCGTTCTGCTGCCCAAATCGCCGTGAATCCGCCCGAATCGCCGGGCACGACCTGCACCGCGGGGGCATCGAACGCCCGTGAACACTGATGATCCGGCCTGTAGCCGCTCCGGAGAACGTATCCTCCGGAGCGGAAGGTCGCACGTTCGAATCGTGCCGGGCGCACTCTAAAAGACCTGGTAACTCAGGGTTTTCGTTTTCCCGGCGGCCGTCAGCTCCGCCATCGACTGCCGCTCCAGCATGGAGCTGCCAATAGCCGCCACTTCGGCTGCCGGGTCTACGCCATCCACGAGTGCCCGCAGCTGCTCGTGCTCGCCGACAACACGACGCATCGCCGGCCGGTAGACCCGCAGCGCGAGGGCCGGGTCGATCTGGTCTGCGGTGTCGAGATAACTGCGGTGCGGCTCGTGCTCACGAACGCGACGGCTCTTCCCCTCTGAGAGTCATGTTGATCGTCCGAGGCTTGAGTCGCGGGGTCGTCTCGGCGAGTTTGGTGGAGATGTACCGCTCGACCAGGTCGTGGGTGGTCTGGGCGATTCGATACGCCGCGAAGAACGGCAGCAGGTGACGTTCGAGGCGTGTCCGGTAGTCAACCTGGGTGCTCGGTCGCAGTTCGGGCTCGTGGCGAATCCACCACTGCTCGGCAAGCTCATGAAACGTCAGAGTGCGCTCGAGCTCCGCGGGCGGGACAACAGCCCGCTCGTCGACCCAGGTTCCACGCTCAACGTCGGCGAGCACGTGGCGCAGTTCGCGCTGGGCCTCCCCCTCACTGACCGGCCCGAGTGACACGAATCGACGATAGCTCGGCACCTGGCCTGCCTCTCTGAGCTCCGCCGGAACGGTGCCGAGCCCCGGCGGGTTCTCAACGCTTAGGACTGACGACTCGCTTTCGAGATGCAGCAAGCCACCGCTGGACGGGCCTTCAAGCCAGGTCGCGTTCACGAACGCTCTCACATCGAGCGCCATCAGCGCGTCGTCACCGACCCGTTACTTGGCGATGCTCCACTCGCCGTCGGCGTCAACCGCGCCACCCATCTGCACCGCGCCAAGCGTTCCGACGCGGCAGCATTGGGTGTGCCCGGCGAGATCGAAGACGGCATATGCTGACTGCTCTCGGTCGCGTGGTCTTCCCGCGGCTCCAAGAGCAGTCCTGCCTGGCGAGAAAAGACGACGCACGGGACAGGTAGCGTCTTCTGGCGCACCCGGAGCTCTAACTCTCGGGTGCCACGGCGGGGGCTGTTTGCGCAGCGCCCCGCCACCTCATGGTGCTCTCCATCTCACGCTCGCCTGCGGCCGACCGCGACGGGCACCGACGTCCGCATGCGAACGTCGTTTGGAAGCGTGATCAAGCCGCCGGGTATGAGCTCCGAGGTGGGGGCATCTGGGTGGTCTGGAGGGTCCGCGGCAGGCCTGCGGGCCCTCCGGCCATCCGAGGTTCCGCGCCTCTCAGCGGAGCAGCCGGTCCACCCTGACGCGAGGTGCGAGAAAAGAACAAGTTTCACCCGCCCCCATCGTTTCAGGTTTGTGGGGCGCGTTGGGGGCAAGGTCTCCGAGGGCCCGTCCACACATTCCCCGTGGGCGGGCTCTCCGGCTTCTCTTGAACGGCACGTCCGGCTGACAGCGGGGATTCCTGGGTTGAGATTTAGGGTGTTCGGCCGATAGGGGAGATTCATGAATGCGATCGCCTGGCTGAAGGCATTGGCCAAACCTAAGCCGCGAGTCGGCTCTCGAGACTCTCTCGGGCCAGCGTTTCGGCTTATGCACAGAGGCCATGACGGGCCCGCTACGGCGGCCAGAGCAAACCGGGGGCGACAAAAGCACTGATATTCAGTCAGACCGGCGGCAGGTCGCCACGTCGTCTCGCAGCCCCAATTCCAATAGCCAGATTCAAGGTCCTGCCGGTTTGTGCGAAAGAACCCCACGCTGTACTTCCTGATCGACCCTTCGCGCGAACGTGGTGTAGCCCAGCACCCCCTCCGGGTCGTGCTCCTGCGCCCACGCCCGATATGCCGTATAGAGGTGAGTGGCACGCGCACCGGACCCGGTCCGGTGCACGCGCATCAGTGGCGGCGAACATGCCGCTGACCTTCGCGGTGCCGACGGTGCCCTGCGCCGTCTCGCTGAACGTTGCGCGGTAGCCGGTGGCCACGGGAGCCGAGGACGACCGCGGCCCCGCGATCCCGAGCGGCCCGAGCACTCGAGCGCCTAGCGGTAAGCCGGCGACCGGTCGGAGAAACGTCCCGGCGGACTGGTGGGCGACTCCCGCCGGGACGACGACACTGTCGCCCCACTTCGTTTGCCCTATGTGCCCACTTTCTGGTCGTTTGAACACTCAGAGACCGTTCAGTGGATGCCTCACCAGCCGCCGGAGCCGATCGCCACCGCCGGCGGCCGATTTCACGTCGGCAGCCGACCAGCTGCAAAGATCGCGTGACCTGAGCCCGACGGAGGAGACCTGATGAGCGACACGACCGAGACCCCGGCGGTGCACGGCACCGTCGCGACCCTGGCCGGCATTGCTGGAGAGCGCTTCGGTGAGCTCGTCGCGGCCAGCCACAAGGTGGATGGCGAATGGCGTGAGATGAGCTTTGCGCAGGTCAGCACCACTGTGGACGAAATCGCACTCGGTCTCGTCGCGCTCGGGATCGAACCCGGTGACCGGGTCGCGATCCTCGCCGACACCCGGGTCGAATGGACGCTGGCCAGCTACGGGATCTCCGCCGCCGGCGCGATCGTCGTTCCCGTCTACCCCACCAACTCGCCCATGGAGTGCGCCTGGGTGCTGAGCAACTCCGGGGCCCGTGCGGTGGTCTGCGAGACCGCCGAGCAGCTCGCCAAGATCGACCGGGTGCGCGAGGAGTCGCCCGACCTGAACACGACGATCGGGATCGAGCCCGACGCGGGCGAGACGACGCTCGAGGCCCTACGCGATCAGGGCCGCGGCGGCGACCACTCAGAGCTCGAGCGCCGCCAGTCGGCGGTCAACCGCGGTGACATCTACACGATCATCTACACGTCGGGGACGACCGGCAACCCCAAGGGGGTCGTGCTCACCCACGGCAACGCCATGTCGGTCGGCGAGATGGTCGCCGAACTGGATTTTATCTCCACCGGGGAGCGCACCTACCTCTTCCTCCCGCTCGCCCACGCCTTTGCGCTCACCACCCAGCTGGCCTCCTTCGAGCTCGGGACGACGATCATCTACTACGGCGGCGACACCAAGCGGGTGATCGAGGAGCTCGTCGAGACCCATCCCACCTACCTGCCATCGGCGCCGCGCATCTTCGAGAAGCTGTACACGGCGGCGATGAAGCTCCAGGAGCAGGCCAGCGAGCAGGATCAGGCGCGGTTCCGTGAGGCGGTCACGCTCGGCATCGAGGTCCACCAGCGCCGCCAGCGCGGCGACGACGTCCCCGAGCAGATGCGGGCCGCCTTTGACGCCGCCGACGAGCGGCTGTTCAGCCGGGTCCGTGGGCCGTTCGGCGGGGAGATCCGCCAGGCGGTCAGCGGCGCGGCGCCGATCGCCGCCGAGATCCTGGAGTTCTTCTACGCGTGCGGGGTGCCGGTGCTCGAGGGCTGGGGGATGACCGAGACGACGGCGGTCGGGACCGTCGGCACCCTTGAGCACTTCAAGTTCGGGACCGTCGGGCGCCCAATGCCGGGCCTGGAGGCCAAGATCGCGGAGTCAGACGGGGAGATCCTGCTCACCGGACCCAACATCTTCCGGGAGTACTGGGACAACCCCGAGGCCACCGCCCAGACGCTGGTCGACGGCTGGCTGCACACCGGAGACGTCGGCGAGATTGACGACGAGGGCTACCTGAAGATCACCGGTCGCAAGAAGGACATCATCATCACCGCAGGCGGCAAGAACCTGAGTCCCGCCAATCTCGAGAACGATCTCAAGCAGTCGCGGTTCATCAGCCAGGCGGTCATGTACGGCGACCGGCGTCCGTATCCGGTCGCGCTGATCACCCTTGATCCTGAGGAGATCGTGCCCTGGGCCAAGGAGCACGGCCTACCCGAGGACGTCGGCGAGCTGGCCGACAGCGACGAGGTCCGCGAGCTTGTGCAGGCCGAGCTGGATCGTGCCAACGAGCACTTCGCCCAGGTCGAGCAGATCAAGAAGTTCACCATCCTGGACCGCGACCTCTCGATCGAGGACGGTGAGCTGACCCCGACCCTGAAGGTCAAGCGCAACATCATCAGCGAGCGCTACGCCGATCGCTTCGACGCCCTCTATGGCACGTGACGAGCGATCGGTGGGGAGGCCGTCGATGCGTGCCCGAGGCCTCCAGCGGGTACATACGACGAGATGAAGATTCTCGTCCTCACCTCCGAGCCGGTCTCGGCCGCACAGCTGCGCGACGCCCTGCCGGGCGACTCTGATCCGGCCGACCTCGAGGTCATGGTCGTCGCTCTCGCGCTGCACGAGAGCGCCTTGCGGTTCTGGGTCTCTGACGCGGACGAGGCGATTCAGCGGGCCGACGCGGTGCGTCGCGAGAGCGTCGAGCAACTCGGTGACGAGGGCGTGGCGGCCACCGCGGACACCGGTGAGGGAAACGTCGTCGAGGCAGCGCAGGACGCGCTGGCTACGTTCGCGGCCGACCGGATCGTCGTCTTCTCCCACGCCTCCGATGAGCAGCGACACGGCGAGGACGTCGACACGTCAGAGCTGCACGAGCGATTTGGGCTGCCGGTCGACCGAGCCGTGGTGCCCACTAGGGACTGATGGGCGTCACCGATCCCCGAGCCGAGGATCCCGGGCTCGTCGCCTCCCCGGCGGTCGAGATCTCCAACGCCATCTCCCGGCTGCACAAGCATTATGTCGGCCGGGGCCCAACCAACGCACGAACGACGATCGACCAGGATCTTGTGGTCTGCCTGATCGACGGCGGTTACACCCGCGCCGAGGAGACGCTCGAGGCCAATGACAACGGTGATGTCGTCGCGGCCGGGCGGCTCGGACTGCAGGACGCCATGCGCGAGGACATGATCGCCGCTGTCGAGCTCGCGGTCGGGCGCCGGGTGCACTCCTTCATGAGCGCCAACGACCTGCGGCGCAACCTCCAGGTCGAGGTCTTCGTCCTGCGCGACGACGAACCGGCCTGATCCTCCCGACCGGCGGCTAACATGCCCGCGTCCGCGGCGGCCGGTCGACACCGGGCGGCGAACACTCAGCGGTGAACGATGGGAGGCTCCCGGTTCTCACGCCGGCGCAGACCGTCGCATCCAGGGTCTCTGTACGGAGGATGCGCATGCGCAGGCCGCCTGACCATCTGCTCGACCGTTGCCCCCACTGGCCGTGAGTTCCGGCCGCGGCGCCCTGCGTGGGCGCGACACGGAGGCGCTGCTGGCCGCGTACCGCCTGGAGGCCGACCCGATCGTGCTCGAGGAGCTCGTCGCCCGCTTCGAGCCGCTGGCGCGCAGCGTGGCCCGCCGCTACCAAGCGCGCGGAGAGCCGTTGGAGGACCTCACGCAGGTTGCGATGGTGGGTCTGCTCAAGGCGATCGAGCGCTTCGACCCCGACCGGGGGTTCGCCTTCTCCTCCTATGCGATGCCGACCATGCTGGGTGAGCTCAAACGCTATTTCCGCGACAGCGCCTGGGCTGTGCACGTGCCCCGGGGGGTCAAGGAACGCGCGGTCGAGCTGGCCCGGGCCACCGACGAGCTCTCCTCGCGGCTGGGACGCTCGCCATCCCTGGGCGAGCTCGCCGAGGCGCTCGGGGCCACCCAGGAACAGACGCTGGAGGCGATTGAGGCCTTCCACGCGCGTCATGCCGCACCCCTGGATACGGGGTCCGATGACGACGACTCGGCCGTGCTCAGCCCGGCCCAGACGCTCGGAGCCGACGACGAGCGCCTAGAGCAGGCTGAGTATCTGAGCATGATCGCCGCCGGGGTGGAAACGCTGTCGGACACCGACCGCCTGATTCTCTTTCTGCGCTTCGGGCGCGACCTCACCCAGTCAGAGATCGCCCAGCGGATCGGTTCCTCGCAGATGCAGGTGTCACGGTTGCTACGAGCGGCGATCGAAAAGATCCGGCGCGCGAGCGGCGAGGAGCCCGAGCCTCGGGGGTGAGCCCAGGAGGCCGGGCCTCGCCATGGAGCTGATCCCGGGTCCGTCCTCCCCGGCCCGTGCCCTAGCTGCGGATGACCGCCGGCGTGCCACGGGGAATGTGGCGCAGCAGCCA
>JALYZB010000012.1 GCA_030945945.1 Actinomycetota bacterium
ATCTCGTCGGGCTTGATCTGCATCTGTTTGGGCTCCCTTGCGGCGCGGCGGCTTACGCCTGCGCGACTTGCTTTCTCAGGTTTTCGAGTTGGTTCTTGATCGACGCGTCGAGGATGACGTTGCCGACCCGCAGCACGACGCCGCCCAGAATCTCGGGATCGACCTCGCTGGAGAGCTCGACCTGCCGGTCGACCTGTGTGCCGATCCGCTCACCGAGCTCCTCGATGACGGTCCGGTCGAGCTCGATCGCGGTCGTCACGTGCACGGGCAGCAAGCGGCGGGCTTGGGACCACAGCGCCTGGAACTCGGTGGCGATCCGGAAGATGGCCGGCATCCGGTGGCGCTCGATCAGCGCCTCCAGGAAGTTCTGCACCGCGGGGTGAGCGCCGGTGACTGCGCGCCCCAGACCCTCCTTCTTCTCGGTCACCGAGAAGTAGGGGGAGAAGAAGAAGACCGCCAGGTCGCGGTTGTCATGCATTGCCTCCGCAAACGCGGAGAGGTTGTCATGGACCGCATCGAGCGCATCCTGCTCGGTCGCGACCTCGAACAGCGCGCGTGCGTAGACCTGGGCGATCTCCTCCATGGCTAGTGGTGACCCTCGGGCGTGCTCAGCGCGCTGAAGTCCAGCTCGGACAGGGCGTCCTCGACCAGCCGGCGCTGATCATCCTCGGTGAGCGTCTTGCGGGTCACCTTCTCGGTCGCCATCACCGTCAGGTCGGCAACCTCGCGGCGAATCTCCTGGATCGCCCGGCGTGTCTCGGTCTCGATGTCGCGGCGGGTGTGCTCCATCATCTGCTCGCGCCGGGCCTTGGCGTCCTGCTGGGCGTCACGCTCGTGCATGTCGGCCGCCTTGCGGGCCCGGTCGACGATCTCGTCGGCCTGACCGCGGGCCTCCTTGAGGCGCTCGCGATACTCGGCCAGCAGAGCGTCGGCCTCCGAGCGGGTGCGATCGGCCGCGTCGATCGAGTCCTCGATCGAGCGCTGGCGCTTGTCCAGCGCCTCAGTGATTCTGGGGAACGCGACCTTGGCGAGGACGTACATCGAGATCGCGAACAGCAGTAGCGTCCAGACCATCAGCCCGACGTTGGGCGAGACCAGGAATGAGCCGCTGGAGGCGGCGGGGACAGAGACGGGGGCCATCGCGCTAGTTCAGGACGTAGGAGAGCAGCCCGGCGACCAGGCCGTAGAAGAAGACGGCCTCCGTGAGAGCGAAGCCCAGCCACTGGATCTGGGTGATCTCGTCGCGCATCTCGGGCTGGCGGGTGACGGCCTCGATCACCTTGCCGAAGATGATGCCGATACCGACGCCGGCGCCGACGGCACCGAGGCCGCCGCCGATTCCGATGCCCAGGCCCTTGCCGACGGCGGCGAGGGTGAGGATGTGAGTAAGCACTGAGGTCAGCTCCTTCTGTGTTTAGTGATGAGAGACCGCGCCGCCGATATAGATCGCAGCGAGCGTCGCGAAGATGAAGGCCTGCAGCGTGGCCACCAGGCCGAGCTCGAACAGGTAGAGGATGATCGCCGCCGGCAGGGTCAGCCAGCCCAGGAAGCTGAGGCCGAGGATCACCGCCAGGCCACCGGCCATGAACAGGATGATCATGTGGCCGGCGAGGATGTTGGCGAACAGCCGGATCGTCAGCGAGAGGATCCGCATCAACGTGGAGATGACCTCCAGCGGAAAGATGAGAATTAGGATCGGACCGCTGACTCCGCCGGGGATCAGGCTCTTGACATAGCCGACCGGGCCCTGGGCGCGAACGCCCTCGAAGTTGAAGATGACAAAGGTCGCCAGCGCCAGGACGAGCGGCACCGAGATGTTCGCCGTCGCCGCATACAGCGCGAAGGACGGGAT
Organism: Actinomycetota bacterium; assembly: GCA_030945945.1. Next base: position 1,853 of record JALYZB010000012.1, read on the forward strand.
GTGGGCGCCGAAGAGGTTGAACGTCTCCTGGGAATTGGTCGGGAGCGGCAGATAGCCGATCAGATTGCTGAACCAGATGAACAGAAACAGGGCGCCGATGAAGGGAAACCACTTGGCTGCCATCGATTTGTCCATGTTGCCCCGCGTGATGTTGTCGCGCATCAGCGAGTAGAGGGCCTCCACCGCGGTCTGCACCCGATTCGGCCGCGCCAGCATGCGGCGCGAGATCCACACCATTGTCAACACGGTCAGCAGCGCGGCGATGATCAGGTAGAGGACCGCCCGATTGATCGAGAACACCCCGAGGTGCACCCAGTCGACAAGCTTGAACTCGTTCTGGATCTTGAACTCGGTGTTCTTGGCGCCGAACCCGAAGATGACCACGAGCGCCACGATGCCGACCAGGTAGAAGCCGGCGATCGAAAGAAGCAGCTTGCGAGCGTTGCTCATCAGGACCTCGGTCGGTTGAGGGCCAGCGTGGCCATGGACATCGTGAAGGCCAGGACGACCACCACGAGGGCCGTGAGCCCATCATCCTGGCTGACCCCGCGGGCGGCGATCACCGCCAGCGCGAGTCCGAACAGACGGACGAACATGAAGCCCATCCGGATCGTGATCTGTCGGCTCGCGTCGGGCGTCGAGGCGACCGTGCGCTCAGCGCCGACACCGAGCGCACGAAGGACGATCCAGGCGCCCGCGCCGATCAGGTAACCGACCGCCGGCACCCCGATCAGCAGCATGATCGGCGAGGCGACGACCACGAGGACGACGTCGAAGAAACGGAGGAGCGGCATCGTTGGCTCGGATGCGGGGGCGGCGCTCAACGACACCGCAGGACCCCGGTGCTCGTGGTCATGGCTCGCCGGTGGACTGCAGGCGGCACGTGGTGAGAGTGTCGGTGAAAACTGGTCATCAAAACCGGGAACCCGGCCGGGGGCCGCGAAGCTATCGGCGCGACGACGCCTGCGTCGCGAGAATGAAACGGCACCGCTGGCACGGCGCCGGGCCCATGGGACCCGGCGAAGCCGGCGGCGCTATACGGAGGTTAGCGTGCCAGCCCGCCGAGATGCGCGGTGCGTGCCTCCGTGCCGGTACGGCAGGCCCGGCTTGGGCAGCTGGCCCTCAGCCCACATCGCGGCCAGGCTCGCGCGCGGGAGCCCGAAGGTGCCCTCATAAACCAGGTACCGCGGCTCCCAGCGGGGGAAGAACTTGGCGTTGAACCGGTACAGGCTCTCGATCTGAAAGAACGGGTTGCCGAGCGTGACGAGCTTGCCCAGCACCCGTTCGACGGCGGTCGCGGGGCTGTGCATCCACTTCGCGAAGGTGGCGAAGTTCAGGGACATCTCCTCCACCCCGCGTTCGCGTAGGAGCTCGGCCGCCTTGACGACGAGAAACTCGGTCAGGCCGTTGGGGGTGTCGGGATCGCGGCGCATGAACGACAGCGACATCGCCGGGCGCCCATAACAGGGCACGAAGTGAAGCACGCCGCGGACGGCACCCTCGCCATCCCGCGCGAGCAGGATCAGCGTCTGATCGCCGTGGGCACCGTCGATCGTGTCCATCGCCATCGAGAAACCCCGCTCGGGGGCGCCCTCGCGCCCGCGCTCGAGCACGTCCTGCACCGCGGCCGTGGTCTCAGCGTCCAGCGCCGAGGCTCGGTGCAGCTCGGCCGTATAACCGGCCTTGTGCAGACGGCTGACCGACTGACGGACCTTGCGGATCGGACGGCCCTGCAGCGAGAAGCTGGTCAGGTCGAGGATCGCCTCGTCGCCGAGGTAGATCGACCGGCACCCCAGCTCCTCGTAGAGCGAGCACATTGCGCTGGAGGCCCCGACCGCGCCGAGCTTGAGCCCGCGCGCGGCGGCGAACGCGTGCAGTTCGGCCAGCAGCGGCGCGAACGCCGCCTGCGGCCCGACGGGGTCGCCAGAGAGCAGCAGCACCCCGTTCTCGATCCGGTAGCCGACGAAGGCGCGGCCGTCGCGACCGAAGAAGTAGTGCTTGTCCTCGCGCAGCTTGAAGAACGACAGCGTGTCGGTGCCGTGGGCGCGCACCAATTCGGCGGCCGCGCGTCGGGAGGTCGGACCGGGCAGTGCCTTGGGGACGGCCAGCGGACGGAACACGACGTAGGCGATGGCCAGCAGTGTCCCGAGTACGACGAAGTGGACGCTCAGCGGCAGCCACACGAACCTGTGATGAAACAGAAACGCCTGGTGATGGAAGCGGATCGGGCCGCTGCGCCACAGCAGCAGGTCGCCCGTCTCACGCATCACCGAACTGAAGGACGGATGCCCCTCCGAGGCCCACGCGGCCAGCGCGGTGACCGCCAGCGCGATCGTGCCCAGCAGCGGAACCCGCCAGACGGCGGAGCGCAGCGTCAGCTCGTCGTGATCCACGGTGAACGCATTGCGAGACCGGCTCAGCAGTGCCGCCACGCCCCAGGTGATCAATGTCTCCTCGAAGTCCAGGCCCTTGAGCAGGTCCAGACCGCCGAGCACGAGCATCAGGACGAGCGCCACCCGCCAGGCCCGCTGGCGACGCTTGGCCAGATACGGGGCCACGAGCAACAACGCCAGGCCGGTCGGCAGCGCAAAGGCGTGGAAAAGACGGACCGCCTCCAGCGGCTCGACATCGAGCAGCAAATGGCCGCGCCAGCGGACGCCGGGGGTCAGGGCCGAGGCGACGTTGATCACGCCGATCAGCGCCGCGACGAAAGCGGCGGCGCGCGGGGTCAGGCGCAGGGGATGGCGGTGGAGAAGGCTCACAGGGAGAAAGACGGCCGGTCGTCCTCTCGGCGCGGGGAGCGACGGTCGCGTCGGGCGCCACCACGGGCCGGCGTCTGTACTGACAGTACCGTGGCGTCGCCTGCTGGTTACGTGCTGATCGGCCGTTTTCCTGCTGCGCGTGTCGCCGGGCTGGACCGACTCGGCGAATGGTCGGCCCCCGGCAGCGGCAGGCGCCGCGCGATCAGCAGGCACGCCAGCGGGAAGACGGCCACGACCTCGAACACCGCTCGCAGGCCGTGCGCGTCGGCGAGCAGACCCAGCAGCGGCGCCCCCACCCCACCGAGGCCGATCGAGAGCCCGATCGTCACCCCGGAGGCGACGCCGATCCGGCCGGGCAGGTACTCCTGACCCATCACGATCGTGACCGCGAAGGTGGCGATCGTCACTCCGCCGGCCAGCGTGGCGAACACCATCGCCAGCGCCGGGCCGCTGAGCAGGAACGCGACGATCAGCCCGGGCAGGATCAGCATCGAGGTCCGCAGCACGCTCCGGCGCCCAAACCGGTCCGCGGCGCGACCGCCGACCATGGTGCCGATCGCGCCGCCGATCAGCATCGCGGTCAGGGCCGCGCTGCCGATCGTCTTTGAGGTGTGCAGGACGTGGATGAAGTACAGCGGCAGGAAGGTGACGAAGCCGAAGTAGACGACCGAGCGCAGGGAGATCACCGCCGCCAGCAGCGCGAACGGTCGCCATGCATCGGGCTCCGCGCCCGGAGCGCGGGGATCGTCGGCCGGGACGATCCGGAAGCTGACCAGCCGCGGCAGCTCACGGGCGATGATCGCGCCCATCAGCAGGGTCGGAATGATCAGGAAGAGCGTTCCGGGCAGGCCGAAGATGAGCACCAGCGGCGTGACGAGGATCGGCCCGACCGCGAAGCCGACGTTGCCGCCGACGCTGAACAGGCTCATTCCGCTCGAGCGGCGTTCACCGGAGACGTAGTTGGCAAAGCGCGACGCCTCGGGATGAAAGGCGGCCACGCCCAGGCCGGAGAGCACGACGGCGGCGAAGGTGAGCCCGTAGTTGGGCGCCAGCCCGACCAGCCCGACCCCGACCCCGCCGATCACCGGGCCGATCGGCATCAGCCAGGGCAGCGAGCGACGGTCGGAGAGATGACCGAACAGCGGCTGGATGACCGAGCTCGAGATGGTCGCGGCGAGGATCAGCGTCGACGCGCTCGCGTAGCTGAGGTGATCGCGGACGATCAGGAACGGCAGCAGGGCGGGGATCGCTCCCTGGGCCAGGTCCGTGAACAGGTGCCCGGCCGAGAGCGTGGCCATCGCCCGCCGGTCGACGTCAGTCTGCCCGGCGGCGGGGACGCTCATCGCCCGGCGTTCTCGCGCAGCCGCTGCTTGACGAGCGTCTGCTTGGCCTGCAGCTCGTCGCGCAGCTCCCCGAGCTCGGTCAGCCGGCCGGTGACGAGCTCGAGCTGGGTCCCGATGTGCCGCTGCAGCTCGGTGAGGATCCGCCGGCGCTGGGCGGGGGCCTCGGTCTGCCGGTATTCCCGGCGCAGGTGGGCGCGGGCGCTCTCGGCCTCCAACAGCTGGGAGAGCTGCTCCAGGGACAGCCCGAGGAGGTCGCGCAGCCGCACGATCTCGCGCAGCCGCTGCACGTCGGCCTCGGTGTAGACGCGGTGCTTGCCCTGGGTGCGGTCCACCGCGCAGCCCAGCAGGCCGATCTCCTCGTAGTAGCGGATCGTCCGCGGGGTTGTACCGGTGAGCTCGGCGAGCTCACCGATCCGGACCGTCCGCTGCGCCGCCGGGGCGGTGGCGCTCATGACGCCACCGCGTGCGGCTCCCGGGCCGGCACCGAGACCTTGATGTCCTTCGGCCGCGCAGCGGAGATCGCCGCGCCGATCAGCGACACCGCGGCCAGGCACCACAGAGCTGAGTGCATGTTGGCGATGAACGGTGTCAGCTGGGCGGTGGAGATGTGTTTGGCCACGCCCGAGAAGACCGCCAAGAGAACGTTCTTGGGCACCGAGGACGTCATCACGGCGAGCACAAAGGCAATCGAGATGACCGCGCCCGTGTTCTGGACCAGAACGCGTGCGCCGGCCGCGATGCCACGACGATGGGGGGCGACCGTGCCCATCATCGCCGCGGTGTTGGGCGAGTTGAACATGCCCGACCCGACGCCGACGATGAACATGTACGTGCCGGGCCACAAGTAGCTGGTCTGACGGCCGAGCGTCGTCATCAGCGCCAGGCCGACCGCGGTGACGAGCATCCCGAGCACGGCGAGCATCCTCGAGCCGCGCCGATCGGCCCAGACGCCGGCGAGCGGCGAGGCGATCAGCATGCCGGCGGCGAGCGGGGCCAGCTTGACGCCGGTGAGGATCGGCGAGTTGCCCTGCACACCCTGGAAGTAGAACACGAACACGAACATCAGCGCAAAACGGGACAGGCCGTTGGCGAACGCCGCTCCGGATGCGGTCGCGAACAGACGGCTATGGAAGATCGACAGGTCGAGCATCGGCGCCTTGTGGCGACGCTCGACGAGCACGAAGGCGGGCAGGAACACGGCGGCCAACACGAGCGAGCCGATCACCGGGGTCGAGCCCCAGCTCTCGATTCCGCCCTTGGAGATCCCGTAGACCAGGCCGGTGAGCCCGATCAGGAAGGTGATCGTGCCCAGCACGTCAAACGAGCGGTCCTCCGAGCGGCCGGTCACCTCGTGCAGGATGAATGCGCCCCACAGGCTGCCCGCGATCCCCAAGGGGACGTTGAACCAGAACACCCAGTGCCAGCTGATCGCCACCAGCGCGCCGCCGAGCACCGGGCCGATCACCAGGCCCACGGCCGCCACCATCGTGTTGGTGCCCATCGCCAGACCAAGCTGCTCCTTGGGGAACGCGTCGGTGACGATCGCGGCCGAGTTGGCGAACAGGAACGCACCGCCGACCCCCTGCAGGATCCGCCACACGATGAGCTCGGTGCCACTGCCGGAGAAGCCAGCGCCGAGCGAGGCAGCGGCGAACAGCAAGAAGCCGCCCACATAGGCCTTCTTGCGGCCGTACTGATCCGACAGCCGCCCCGCGGTCAACACGAGCACGGTCGAGGCGATCATGTAGACGAGGATGACCCAGACGAGCTCGAGCAGGCTGGTGTGGAGGCTGCGCTCGAGATTGGGTAGGGCGATGATCAGCGTGCCGGAGTTGATCGTCGCCAACAGCATGCCCAGCGACGTGCAGGACAGCGCCCACCACTTGTAGTGGTCGTGCTCGGCGGAGACCCCGATCCGCCGGGTCCGCTCGGCCGGTCCCGGCGGGGCTTGCGTCGTTGACACGGACAGCACCTCGTGAAGTCGCGGAAAGCTAATTCTTACGTCAACGTTAGAATAGCACCGCCGGACCGCCACGAGCAGTCACGGACCCGAGCGATCCGAGATCAGGCCTCGTAGGCGGCCACGGTGGCCAGGATCACGAACGCGGCGATCAACGCCGCCCCCTCGAACGGGGTTGCCTCGCCGTCCCCGGTGACCTGCCAGATGAGGATCGAGGTCGCGACCAGCGCGCCGACGTAGACCGGAGCGAGGTCGAAGGTGAGCGTCGTGGTGGTCAGCAGCGACACCAGCACGAGCAGCGGGAACAGGAACGTGGCCACCTGGGCGACCGAGTTCTTGACCACCGAGATGG
>JALYZB010000240.1 GCA_030945945.1 Actinomycetota bacterium
GAGGCGCTCGATGTCGCCGCTGCTGGGCTGGCCCGGGCCCGGACGCAGGACGCGACGCGTTCGTTTGGCATGTTCAGCTGCTCGAAGGCGTCGAACGAGGTCAATTTTCTGGCTCAGAAGTTCGTACGTTCTGTGATGGGGTCGAACAACATCGACTCGTGCAACCGCACCTGACACGCTCCTAGCGTCGTCGGTCTGGCGACGGTGTTTGGTGCGGGCGGCGGTACGTCGTCCTATAGAGAGGTCGAGGAGACAGATTTGCTGATCCTGTGGGGTTCGAACGCCCGCGAGACGCATCCGATCTTCTTCCACCATGTCCTCAAGGCCGTTCATCGCGGCGCGTCCTTGCACGTCATCGATCCGCGTCGCACCGCCTCGGCTGAGTGGGCCGATACCTGGTTGGGGCTGGATGTCGGTAGCGACATCGCGCTGGCTAATACGATGGCCCGGGAGATCATCCACGCGGGGCTCGTCAACGAGGCGTTTATCAACCGCGCCACGTCGGGCTTTGCGGAGTACCGCGCTTCGGTGGAGCGCTGGACGCTTGAGGAGGGCGAGCGCGTGACAGGCGTTCCGGCGCAGACGATCCGTGAGCTGGCGCATGCCTACGGTCGCGCTGAGCGGGCGGTCTTGTGCTGGACGCTGGGGATCACCGAGCACGTCACCGCGGTGGACAACGTCCTGTCGCTGATCAACCTCGCGCTGTTGACCGGGCATGTCGGGCGCTATGGGTCGGGCTTGAACCCGTTGCGCGGCCAGAACAACGTTCAGGGCGGCGGTGACATGGGCGCGATCCCGAACAAGCTCCCGGGTTTCCAGGATGTCCAGGACGATCACGACGCCCGGGCGCGCTTTGAGGCGGCCTGGGGGACGAAGCTGCCGCCGAAGCATGGCTGGCACCTGTCGCAGATGTTTGAGGCGATGGAGAACGGCGAGCTGAACACGCTCTACGTGCTGGGCGAGAACCCAGCGCAGTCCGAAGCGGACTCCAAGAAGTCCCTGGCGTTGCTGGAGGGCCTTGACTGCCTGATCGCCCAGGACATCATCATGACCAAGACCTGTGACATGGCCGACGTTGTGTTCCCGTCTTCGGCGTCGTGGTGTGAGGCGGATGGGGGCACGGTGACCAACAGCGAGCGGCGGGTGCAACGGATGCGCAAGGCGCTTGATCCGCCCGGCCTCGCTCGCGACGATCACTGGATCATCTGTGAGCTGGCTCGCCGCTTGGGCCATGATTGGGGGCACCCAACCTTGGAGCAGGCGTGGGAGGAGCTGCGGTCGCTAAGCCCGATGCACGGGGGTATGAACTATGCGCGCCTGGAGGAGACCGGTGGCCTTCAGTGGCCGTGTCCGACCGAGGACCATCCCGGCTCGCCGTTCTTGCACGGGCGGCTGTGGGAGGAGCCGGTTCAAGGTCCACCGGCGCCGTTTTCGATCACTACGTGGGCGCCCCCGATCGACGAGCTCAGCGAGGAGTTCCCCATCCGGCTGACGACGGGCCGGCGGCTGGATTCTTATAACACCGGGGTGCAGTCAAACCTCTACAACTCGCCAATGCGCCGCGGCGAAACGCTGGATCTGTGCTCGGAGGACGCGGCGAGCCTTGCCGTCGAGCCGGGTGAGGTTGTGCAGATCAGCTCGCGACGCGGCTCGATCGAGGCTCCGGTGCGCCTGGATGAGGGGCTGCGACCCGGGCTGGCGTTCATGACGATGCACTTCGGAGATGACGTCGACGTCAACGTGCTGACGATCGACGCCACCGATGCGAAGTCCGGGACGGCGGAGTTCAAGGCCACCGCCATTCGCGTCGAAAAACTTGGCGCCGGGGAGCGCGAGGCGGCCGGGATGGCGAGCGGCGAGGCCGACGCGTAGCGTGGACGTCCATCTCATAGACGCCGAGCCGACCACGGCCGAGCGCGACGCAGTCGATGCGTTCCTCGGGCCCCCGTTGTCGAGCTGGACAGGAGCCGACCGGGTTGATGGTGGGCACTCCGCGTACGGCGGGCACTCGGCACGCGCCGAGCGCCATCAGCTTCTGCCGACGCTGCACGCGCTGCACGAGCATGTCGGGTGGATCAGTCCCGGCGGTCTGAACTACATCGCGCGGCGTCTGACGATCCCGCCCGCCGATGTCTACGGAGTGGCTACGTTTTATGCGCTGTTCTCGGTCGAGCCGCGTGCGCCCCGGGTGTTGCATGTCTGTGATGACGTGGTGTGCCGCTGCGCCGGGTCGGAAGCCCTGATTGCCACGCTGACCGAACAGCTCGGCCCACCAGGGACAGAGCTCGACGGCTCAAGCTGGCTGCCCAGCCCGTGTCTGGGCCAGTGTGACCGAGCACCCGCGGCGCTGGTGATCGAGTCCGGCGAGTCCTCGGTGGAGCGCGAGCTGACTGCGGTCGACGCCAACGGCCTGCTCGCGGTCATGGATGGCGCGACGCCCCCACCGCCCCGCTCGTGGGCCCCGCCGCAGGCGGGCCAGCCCAACCTGCGGCTGCTGAGCCGAATCGGGCAGGCCGACCCGGAAAGCCTTGACGATTATCGCGCCCATGGGGGGTACGCCGCCCTTCGGCGCGCGTTTGCTCTCGGCCCGGAAGGGGTGATCCGCGAGATCCTTGACTCCAAGCTCATGGGCCGCGGCGGCGCCGCATTTCCGACCGGACGCAAATGGGACGCGGTGGCCCGCCAGCCCCGGCGGCCGCATTATCTGATCTGCAACGCGGATGAGTCTGAGCCCGGGACGTTCAAGGATCGGGTGATCCTCGAGGGTGACCCGTTCTCGATCATCGAGTCGATGACGATCGCCGCCTACGCGACCGGCTGTGAGCACGGCTACATATACCTGCGCGCCGAGTACCCACTCGCCCAGCGGCGCGTTGAGCACGCCCTCGACCAGGCCCGCCAGCGTGGACTGCTCGGTGACGACATTCTCGCGCGCGGCTTGAGCTTTGACATCGAGCTTCGAAAAGGCGCCGGCGCCTACATCTGCGGTGAGGAAACCGCGATCTTCGGTTCGATCGAGGGTTACCGCGGCGAGCCGCGCAACAAGCCACCGTTTCCCGTCGAACGGGGGCTGTTTGGCCAGCCGACGGTCGTCAACAACGTCGAAACCCTCGCTAACACGCTGCCGATCGTGCTCGAAGGCGGTCAGGCGTTCGCACGTATCGGCACCGAGCGCTCAACCGGACCGAAGCTCTTCTGCGTCTCGGGAGCCGTCGAGCAATCGGGCACCTACGAGGTGCCGTTCGGGACGACGCTGCGCGAGCTGCTCGAACTGGCGGGCGGCGTGCGTTCCGGAGGGAGCCTGCGCGCGGTGCTGCTCGGGGGCGCGGCCGGCAGCTTCATCACCCCCAAGGATCTGGATCTACCGCTCACCTTCGAGGACACCCGCGCCGCCGGAACGACCCTCGGTTCGGGCGTCGTGGTGGCGATCGACGAGCACGTCGACATCGGGCGTCTGCTGATGGTGATCGCCGCGTTCTTTCGCGATGAGAGCTGCGGGCAATGCGTGCCCTGCCGCGTAGGGACCGTGCGCCAGGAGGAGGCCCTGGCTCGACTTGTCTCCGGTCGCACCAGGGGAACGGTCCACGACGAGCTGGCGCTGATCGGAGAAATCGGGGAGGCGATGCGAGACGCTTCGATCTGCGGGCTGGGACAAACCGCCTCAGCCGCGGTCGAGTCAGCGATCGAGCGCCTCGGAGTCTTCAACGGAGAAACGCGCTCATGATCGAACTGCCGATGGTCCCCGCCCAAGCGCCCGCGCGCCTGATGACGCTCACGATCGACGACCAGCTGGTCGAGGTGCCCGAAGGCTCGACCATCCTCGATGCCTGCAACCAGCTGGGGATCGACACCCCGACCCTTTGCTACGGCGAGACGCTCACTCCCGCCAACGCCTGCCGGATCTGCGTGGTGGAGATGGACGGCGCTCGCGCTTTGATTCCCGCGTGTTCGCGCAAAGTCGAGCCGGACATGGTCATCCGAACCGATTCGCCCCGCGTGCGCCACAGCCGCAAGATGGTGATCGAGTTCCTCGCCTCTTCGGTCGACCTCTCCATCACCCCCGCCGCGCAAGACTACCTGCGGCGCTACGACGCCCACCCCGAGCGCTACGGCCCGTCGGCGCCTGCCGACACCGAGCGCGACCATAAGCGCACCGGCTACCACGAGACGCCCGACGGTCAGACCGCCGCTACCGTGCACGCGCCTACCAAGATCGACAACGACCTTTACGTCCGCGACTACTCCAAGTGCATCCTCTGCTACAAGTGCGTCGACGCCTGCGGTGAGCAATATCAGAACACGTTCGCGATCACCGTCGCGGGACGCGGCTTCGACGCTCGCATCTCCACCGAGTATGCGAACCCGCTGCCCGAATCGGCCTGCGTCTACTGCGGCAACTGCATCGCCGTGTGCCCGACCGGCGCCTTAATGTTCAGCTCTGAGCACGAGCTGCGCCAAGCCGCGGCCTGGGACGAGTCGCGCCAGACCCAGACCGAAACGATCTGCCCTTACTGCGGCGTGGGCTGCAGCCTCACCCTGCACGTCCAGGACAACCAGATCGTCAAGGTCAGCTCCCCCGACGAGCACGACATCACCCGCGGCAACCTCTGCATCAAAGGCCGCTTCGGCTTTCAGCACATCAGCCCCAAACCCGACTCCACCAGCACGGAGTGACCGACCACAGCGGCGACGGCCCCGCGGCCGCGATGATCGCCACGGTCTGCGCGATGGCCAGCGCGACGAGGTAGCCGTCGAAGAGCCCCTGGAGATCCGCGTTGATAACGCGGATCTCGTTGTGAGCATCCGCACACCGGGCGGTACGGACGGTGCGACCGAGCGCACGGCTCGCTGTCCCTTCTACAGCGGAACGCGGCAAGGCCGGGCACTGCCTGCTGTTGAGCAACCAAGAGGTCTAGGACGAGCCGCTGTCGTCAGACCTGCTCTTGCGCCCAGACGGGTTTCTCGCCATCTGGGGTGCCGGTTCTGCTTGGCGCGG
>JALYZB010000261.1 GCA_030945945.1 Actinomycetota bacterium
GCTCAAGCTTTCCGTACTCCGAGTTCCTGCCCGAAGAGGGGCAGGCCCGCGGCGTGCAGATCGACATCGACGGCAAGATGCTCGGGATCCGCTACCCGATGGAGCTCAACCTGATCGGCGACAGCGCCGAGACGCTGCGCGAGCTGATCCCCCTGCTTCAGCGCAAGCAGGATCGCACCTGGCGAGAGAAGATCGAGCACGAGGTCAGCGAGTGGTGGAACCTGATGGACGCCCGTGCGCACGAGAGCGCCGAGCCGCTAAACCCGCAGCTGCTCTTTCACGAACTGTCAGAACAGCTGCCCGATCGCGCGATTCTCACCTCGGACTCGGGCTCTTCAGCGAACTGGTACGCGCGTGACGTGAAGATGCGCAAGGGGATGATGGGCTCCCTATCAGGAACCCTGGCGACGATGGGGCCGGGCGTGCCCTACGCGATCGGGGCCAAGTTCGCCCATCCTGACCGGCCGGTCTTCGCGCTCGTGGGCGACGGCGCCATGCAGATGAACGGTCTGGCCGAGCTGATCACGGTGGCCAAGTACTGGCGGGAATGGGCCGACCCACGCTTCTACGTGATGGTCCTCAACAACCGCGACCTCAACCAGGTCACCTGGGAGCTGCGGGCGATGGCGGGCCAGCCGCGTGTGCCCACCACCCAGGACATCCCCGACGTGCCCTACGCCCAGTGGGCCGAGCTGATCGGGCTGAAGGGAATCCGCGTCGATCACCCCGACCAGGTCGCCGGCGCATGGTCCGAGGCGCTGACTGCCGACCGCCCGGTGGTGATCGAAGCCATCACCGACCCCGAGGTCCCGCCGCTGCCGCCGCACATCACGATCGAGCAGGCACAGTCGTTCATGTACTCGCTGCTGCGCGGCGACCCCCACGCCGGCCGCATGATCGCCCAGTCGGCCAAGCAGAAGCTCGAAGAGTTCCTTCCTGGCCGATGAGCGTGATCGTGGCGCCTTCAGGCCAGCAGTTCGAGCTCCGCCTCGGTGAGCAGCGCGCAGTTGTGGTCGAGGTGGGCGGTGCGCTGCGTTCCTACATCGCCGCAGGCCACGAGCTGCTGGATCGCTACAGCGTGCAGGAGCGCTGTACCGCAGCCCGGGGTCAGTCGCTGATCCCGTGGCCAAACCGGCTGCGCGACGGCCGCTTCAGCTTCGAAGGTGACGAGCATCAGCTGCCGCTGACCGAGCCCGCCAAGCACAACGCGATCCACGGGCTGGTGCGGTGGGCGAACTGGACCGCTACCTCGCGGGCGGAGGATCCCGTCACCATGACGCACCTGCTGCACCCACAGTCCGGCTGGCCATTCGCGCTCGCGCTGGAGATCGAGTACCGCCTTTGCGGCGACGGCTTGACCGTTCGCACCCGCGCGTCCAACGTCGGCTCAGGAGCGTGCCCGTACGGCGCCGGAGCGCACCCGTACCTCACGCTCGCCACCGACACGATCGACCCGCTGCAGCTCCAGGCCCCCGGGCAGAGCTACATGACCACTGACGAGCGAGGGATCCCCACCGGATCAGAGCCTGTGTCGGGGACCAAGTTCGATTTCCTGAACGCACGCGAGCTCGGCGACACCCAGCTCGACACCGGCTACGCCGATCTGCGACGCGATGAGGACGGGCGGGCACGGGTGCGCCTGACCACCCCCGACCGACAGAGGCGGGCCACGCTGTGGCTCGACGAGGGCTACCCGTATCTGATGCTGTTCACAGGCGACTCGCTGCCCGAGCCCACCCGCCGACGGCGCGGCCTGGGCATCGAGCCGATGACCTGCGCGCCGAACGCGCTGCAGTCCGGCGACGGAATACGGATCCTTGAACCGGGCGAGTCGTGTACGACCGCCTGGGGCATCGCCCCCAAATAGCGAGCAGATCGTGCCCGACACGGAACGGGAGTTTGCAGAACAATCCCTTGCCCGGGAGCAGGGCAGGCACCCGCGGATGCGGCTGTCCTACGTGCAGTTGCGACTCGGGTCGCGCTTCTTCTCGGTGTGGTGGGTGCTCCCCGGCCTGCTGATGCTCGGCGTCGCGGTGGTGGTCGCGGCGAAGGTGTTCATCGCCAGTGGCTCAGGCCAATCGTTCATTCATGCCCACGTGTGCGTTCCGAGCACTCCTCGTGTCAAACCAGGGGTCCAGTGGTGGGTGATCGTCACCCACCTGGCGAACTTCTTCTTCATGGTGATGATCGTCCGCGCGGGCTGGCAGATCCTTGCCGATCATCCGCGTCTGTACGTCAAGGTGGACTGCACGCCCGACCGTGAAGTGATGCGCTTTCGAGGACCGATTCCCAAGGACAGGGTGTGGACGGCTAAGGATGATGCGATCACGCTGAGCCCTCTGTTCGGAATGCCAGGCGGCCGGCACACGATCGGGGTGGCCCGCCACTGGCACTTCATCTTCGACATCCTGTTTGTGGTCAACGGGATCGTCTACGTGGTGCTGCTGTTCGCCACCGGCCGCTACCTCAAAGTGGTGCCCACTCAACTGTCGATTTTGCCCGATGCGGCGTCCTGCATCGTGCAGTACTCGGCGCTTCACTTGCCGACGGCGCCGGGCGGCTATTTCCGTTTTGATGCGATCCAGCAGTTGAGCTACTTCGGGGTCGTCTTCCTGCTCGGGCCGCTGGCGATCCTCAGCGGGCTGGCGATGTCACCGGCGCTGGATAACCGGTTCAAGTTCTACCAGCGGATTTTCGGCAACCGTCAGGCTGCGCGCACCCTGCACTTCCTGATCATGTGCGCGTTCCTGCTCTTCTACGCCGTGCACATGACGATGGTGGCCTCGACGGGTTTCGCGAGCAACCTCGACTCGATCACCCTCGGCACCCTGGCGAACGACCTCAACGGAGTCGCGCTGCTGTTCGTCGCGTTGGCTCTCACGATCGCCTTCAACGTCGGGGCGGTCCGCTTCTCCTGGACACACACGCGCGTGTTGCAGCGGGTCTCCAACGCCACGGTCGGGCGTTTGATGGACCTGCTGTTCGATCATTACGCGCCACGGGCCGAATACCGCGAGCAGGACATCAGCCCCTTCTTCTGGCCCAACGGACTGGTGCCCACCAGCGACGAGTGGACCCGCCTGCACGATCACGAATTCCGCGACTACCGCCTGCGCGTGCATGGCCTGGTGGAGCACCCGGTGGAGCTGTCGCTGACGGAGCTGCGCGACATGGCCCGCCAGGATCAGATCACCATGCACAACTGCATCCAGGGCTGGTCAGCGATCGGCAAATGGTCAGGCGTGCCGTTCGCGAAGCTGATCGAGCTGGTCCGCCCACATCCCGAAGCGGAGTGGGTCATGTTCTACTCCTACGGAGACGGCGGCGAGGGCGGGCAGTACTACGACTCGCACACGATCCACGACCTACGTCACCCGCAGAGCCTGCTCGCCTACGAAATGAACGGCGAGCCGTTGCCCGTGCTGCACGGCGCGCCGCTGCGGCTACGGGTTGAGAACCAGCTCGGTTTCAAGCACGTCAAGTGGATCAAGGACATCGAGTTCGTCCGCCACTTCTCTGAGCGCGGCGGTGGCGAGGGCGGCTACAACGAGGACCACGAGTTCTACGGCTACCGCGATGAGATCTGACCGCGGCTCAGCTTCCTGGCGTCTGCTCGGCCCGGTCCGCGGCCTGCTGCAACGCCAAGGCAAGCTCGCGGGCACGCGCGGCCGTGAGCCCCGACCGCCGCTCCCTGGCCACGAGGACAACCTTGTCGAGACGGTTCTCGACGCTAATCGCATCAGCAGACACGCCTCCAAACATAGCGAGACGGGTCGCAGCGCAACGCATCAAGGAGACAACCAATGAGCAAGCAACCAAGTCCTGAAGTTGTCGTCGTGACCGGCTCCTCGGGAGGCGTCGGACGAGCGATCGCGCATGCCTTCGCAAAGCGCGGAGCGCATATCGGCCTGCTCGCCCGCGGCGAGCAGGGGCTAGGCGAAGCCGTGGCCGAGGTAAAAAGCTTTGGCGGGAAGGCGATCGCGGTCCCGACCGACGTCGCCGACCACGAAGCGGTTGAGGTGGCCGCCGCACGGGTCGAGGAGGAATTCGGTCCCATCGACATCTGGATCAACGATGCGATGGCCACCGTGTTCGCGCGATTTGTCGACATCGAACCCGCGGAGTTCAAGCGTGCCACCGAAGTTACGTACCTCGGCGCCGTGTACGGAACGATGGCGGCGCTCAAGCGGATGATCACGCGCGACAGCGGAACCATCGT
The DNA here is from genome assembly GCA_030945945.1 of Actinomycetota bacterium. The sequence continues at coordinate 4,220 of JALYZB010000261.1, forward strand.
CCAAGTCGGCTCGGCGCTGTCCTACCGAGCGATTCCGCTGCAAGCGGCGTACTGCGGGTCGAAGTTCGCGACCCGCGGCTTTACCGATTCGATTCGCACCGAACTGCTGCACGACAAGAGCAACGTGCACATCACGATGGTCCAGCTCCCCGGGGTCAACACGACCCAGTTCAACTGGTGTCGCTCAAAGCTGCCTAAGCACCCGATGCCGGTGCCGCCGATCTATCAGCCGGAGATCCCGGCCGAGGCGGTCTACTGGGCCGCTCACCACCGACGCCGCGAACTGTGGGTCGGCTACAGCTCCGTTCAGGCGATCCTCGGCAACAAGCTCGCGCCGAGCTTTGCCGACTGGTACCTCGCCAAGACCGGTTTCAGCGGACAGCAGATGCAGAACCGGCCCGTCAGCCCTGACCGCCCGGACAACCTCTACGAACCGGTGCAGAACAAGGCGGCGACGCACGGACTCTTTGACGCCCAAGCCAAGAACACC
>JALYZB010000299.1 GCA_030945945.1 Actinomycetota bacterium
GCCAGCCGGCTGGCCAGGCTCGGGGCGGGCGCCGGGCGCGGAAGGTGCGCGTGGGCGTCGGCAAGAGCCTTGACGCGGACCTGCAGAGGCACCGCCATGGCTGCGGCGCGGCCACTCGTCGTGTCCACGTGGAGCAGCATCTGCTCGGCGCGGGCCGCCGGCTCGTCGCCGCGCGCGATCTCGTGGAGGAGGTGGAGGCGCTTGTGGTCGGCGCCCAGGACCTGGGTTGACACCGTCACCCGGTCTCCGGCCAGCAGCGGGCGCAGATGGGTCAGTCGGGTCTCCACCGTGTGGAAGCTCGCTCCGGCCTGCACGACGGCGTCGGGCCCGATCCCCAGGCGGGTGAGCAGCGCGTCGGTGGCGTCCCCGAACAGCTGTAGGTAGCGGCTCTCGTGAACGTGCTCGTTGTAGTCGATCCACGCCGCCGGGACCTCCCGCGTGATCAAGCGCAGCGGCGCGTCGCCGGTGTCGGCGCCCGCCGGCTCAACGTCGGACCGCAGCGTGCGCTCCCACTCAGAGAGCGTCGCCCCCGCGCCGGCGTCCTGGGTGCGCAGCCCGTGCAGCACGGCGATGAGCCCGTCGTCGCGCCAGCGCTCCAGCTCCGGGATCGAGCGGCCCTCGGCCTGCTCGTCGGACTGCGCGGCGATCGTGTCCAAGAAGGCGGGCGTCAGCTCGGGCACTTCGGTCAGTTTGGTCCACGGCGCCTTCAGCGTGGGGCCAAACTGGGCCATGAAGTGGCGCATGCCCTCCGGACCACCGGCGATCCGGTAGGTCATGAAGGTGCCCATCAGCGCCCATCGCAGGCCGGCTCCGAAGCGCACCGCGTCGTCGATCTCCTGCACCGTGGCCACGCCGTCGTGCACGAGCCAAAGCGCCTCGCGCCACAGCGCCTCGAGCAGGCGGTCAGCGATGAACCCGTCGATCTCGTTGCGCACCACCAGCGGCGCCATCCCCACCGCCCGGTAGATCCGCGCGGCCTCCTCCACGGTCACGGCCTCGGTGGCGGCGCCCCCGCACAGCTCGACGAGCGGCAGCAGGTAGACGGGGTTGAAGGGATGGGCGACGAGCAGCCGCTGGGGATGCTCGACGTCGGCCGCGAGCTCGGTCGGGCGCAGCCCCGAGGTCGAGGAGCAGATCGGCACCGTCGCCGGCGCCGCCCGGCTGGCCTGCGCGAGCAGCTCGCGCTTGAGCTCGAGACGCTCGGGCGCGGACTCCTGGACGAGCTGCACTCCCGCCACCGCATCGGGCACCGACTCGGCCCAGTGCAGGTCGCCCTCCTCGGGCAGCGGGACGAGCGTCAGCTTGGCATAGGCGCGGCGGGCATTCTCGAGCATCCCGGCCAGCACCTCGGGGGCCCGCGGGTCCGGGTCATACAGGCGCACGTCGACGCCGTTGAGCAGGAGCCGTGCCGCCCACCCCCCGCCGATCACCCCGCCGCCGAGCAGACCGACGGACCCCGGCCGGTCAGCCACCGCGCAGGGCCAGACGTTCGCGCACCTCACCGGGCCCGAGCACGCGGACGTTGCTCGCCTGCAGAATGGTCACCGCGCGCGCCACCAGCTCGGCGTTGGTGGCCAGCTGCCCCCTGGAGATGTGGAGGTTGTCCTCCAGCCCGACCCGCACATTGCCCCCGGCGTGGGCGGCCAGGGCGACGTAGGGCAGCTGCATGCGCCCAATCGAGAAGGCGGAGAAGACCGCGCCGGCCGGCAGCCGATTGACCAGCGCGAGCAGCGTGCCCAGGTCGTCGGGCGCACCGTAAGGGATCCCCATGCACAGCTGGATGAGCGCGGGCGCGTCGATCAGACCCTCGGCGATCAGCTCGTGGACGAGCACGAGCTGGCCGGTGTCGAACACCTCCAGCTCGGGCCGTACGCCGAGCGCCTGCACGATCCGGGCCATCTCGCGCAGCATCCCGGGAGTGTTGACCATCACGTACTCGCCGCCGGCCGCGAAGTTCATCGTCCCGCAGTCCAGGGTGCAGATCTCCGGCTCAAGCTCGGTGACGTGCACCAGCCGCTCCCGCGCGCCGGCCATGTCGGTCTGCTGTGCATCGACGGGCAGCGGCGCGTCGGTGCCGCCGAGCACGAGGTCGCCGCCCATGCCCGCGGTGAGGTTGATGACGACGTCGACGTCGGCGGCGCGGATGCGCTGTACCGCTTCGCGGTAGCGGGCCGGGTCCCGTGTCCCGCGCCCGGTCTCGGGGTCGCGCGCGTGCAGATGGACGACCGCGGCCCCCGCCCGTGCAGCGGCGATTGCCGAATCGGCGATCTGCTCCGGGGTCACGGGCACATGCGGGCTGCGTGAGGTCGTGTCCCCGGCGCCGGTGATCGCGCAGGTGATGAACGTCTCCCAGTTCACGCCGACGCCACGTCGGAGAGCACGTCGTCCCAGTGCCGGTAGGGCACCTCGTGGCCTTCGCCGGGATACTCGCGCCAGCTGACCGGACCCGGCAGGGCGGCCCGCCAGGCCTCAGCGTGCACGCGCGGCACGACGGCGTCCTGCGTGCCGGTGTAGAGGTGGGCGGGCGCCTGCACGGCGCGCAGATCGGGCAGGGG
>JALYZB010000302.1 GCA_030945945.1 Actinomycetota bacterium
CAAACGTGTCGCTGACGAAACGCACGCCCTTTGCCTCAAGCCGCTCCCGCGCGACTGCCACGTCGGCGACCTGCAGAGCGATCGGCATCGCGTTGCGCGAGAAGGTGCCGCCGAAGTCTTCGGTGCGCATGATGGCCAGCGTGAGGTTGCCGGCCTGGTACTCGGCGCCGGGCCGGTTCCCGTAGCGCTTGACGAACGGCAGGCCAAGCGTCTCGCCGTAAAAAGCGGTCATCGCGTCGAAGTCCTGGGCCGGGATGCAGACGAAGTCCACACCGGTGATGAGTGGTGTCGTATCGGTCATGGTGGCTTAGATCCTCGCAGGGCCGCCGGCGTGACTGCTTTGAGGCGTGATCAATGAAGAGGTTTCGACCCGGATAGCCGTTGGCTGGTAGGTGACGAGCCCCTCGCCGGTGCCGGGCCATGGCTGTTGGTGTCTTCGAGGACTAAAGGTTGGGCTAGCTGTCATCGAGCCCAGACACGGAACTGATGCGCCGGCCCGAGATCGTGTTGGCGCGTATCCGGATCCAGTGGCCCTTAACGCCCGGCGCCCAGGGGTCGAGCCCGAGAGCGCCGATTCGTCTCAGCTCGGGCGGGTTTGTGATCTCCTCGCTGACGCCGAGGATGATCACGCTCCATCCGGTGCGCCTCGCGGAATCGGTTCCGTCGATCTCAAACGCGGCCTTGGACGAGCGCAGGAGAGCGTGCAGCTTCGATCCTGGTGCCGAGCGGATCAGGACGGATTGTGAGGGCGCATCGAAGATGTAGCTCACGGGCCGGATCACGGGCTGAGCCCAACCTGTGACGCTGACAGCGACCCGCCCGATCTCAGTCGCGGCGAGCAATCGCAGGCATTCGGGCCGGTCCAGATCGAGCATCTCGGTCGCCGGACGGATCGACTGTGCGGGTTTCCCCGCGTCGGCGAGGGTGCCGCTGGTCCCGGCGGCCATCGTCATGCTGGGGGCCCTCCAGCCTGCTGGGTCCGGTAGTGCTCGCGCCAGATCAGCTTGTAGATCGGGATTCGGCGGGGGAGGTCGCGTACGCCGGGGATGAACGGGATCAGGATGAACGCGAGGCTCAGCACTCCCATCACTCCCATCACTAGGACGTCGGCGTTGGCCGAGGTGGAGAATGGCTTGATCTGGTACCAGAACGTGTACAGCCAAAGCCAGGATTGCCCTGGGTAACTGCCGGTCTCGTTCATCATTCCCCACTGGGTGCCAAGCAGGTGCTCAGCCTTGGCGCGGCCTGCGAGCACGCCGCCGTCGGCCATCAACAGCTGCGGCTTGGTGTAGTCGGTCTGGTAGAACTGCTTGCTGGTCAGCAGCGCGCCGTCGAGTCCGCCTGACTGCGCGAAGGTCAGCAGCGAGCCCATCATCGCGGGGAGTGGGCCGTAGTGTCCGGCGGCGACGGTGATCGAACCATTCGCGGTCGCTGAGGCCTTCGCGAGCGCGGTCTCGTACGCGGTCGCCCAGGTGGTCTGCGTCTTGACCGGAGCCGCCTCATATGTCGAGAGCGCACTCTGTAGCGCGGGCTGGCCGGTGATCGACCGTAGCGGCGCGATCACGAAGTCGCGGGCGGTGTCGATCGGGTGGCTGACTCCCAACCACTTCTGCACGTGGACGAACCCGATGTGCTGCCCGTCGCCGTTGTGGTTGTAGGGAGGCCCGTAGCCGCCGACACCGCTTGTTCCATCCAGCTCGGTCGTGGCGGTGGTGACGAAGTCGACCGGGTCGTTGTGTGACCACTGCTTGATCGTGCTCGGCGGATCGTCGGGAGACGAGAACGCGATCGTCAGTCCGATCGCGAGCGCGAGCACCACCCCGAGCGCGATCGTCGCCTCCCTGAGGATGTCGTAGGGACGGTAGGCGCCGGTCCACTGGCGTGCCGCATCTTCCTCGCGACGGTGGCGCTCGCGACTCACGGGTCGGCCCGTTCAGGGACGGGCTCGGCCCGGGGAGCCGAGGCCGGCGGTGGGGCTGATGCCGGCATGGGCGGGGGCACGGGGTGACCGTTGGGGGCGACTGAGACCGTCGTTGCGCTGGGCTGGTCAGTCAGCTGGAAGGGGGGAACGATCCCATGCTTGCGGACCAGCAGGACGTGAGCGGCGACGAGCGCCACCACGGCGAGTGGCAGCAGGAGCACGTGGTAGCTGTACATCTGGCCGAAATTCATGACGTTGAAGAACGCGCCGACACCAGCAGCATTCAGCCCATCCTTGGCCTGGGTGGCGATCCACTGTGCGTCGAAGTTCTGCTGTGAGACGTAGCCGGTCAGCGCACATGGGACCGCGACCACGAACGCGACTGCGCCCGTCATCCACACCCGCGCGCGACCTCCCCGCCAGGCGGCCATCCAGTACTTCCCCCACAGATGGACAACCATGAAGAAGAAGAACAGCTCGACTGACCACAGGTGGATGCTGTTGAAGAAGTGCCCGATGCCCGTGAAGTGCCACCAGCCTGGTCCCTTCAAGGTCAGGATCGACCCCGAGCCGATGATCACCACCAGCGACACGAGCGACAGCACCCCGAACACGTAGATCCACGACGCCATGTATGCGGGCTGGCTGTCGGGCAGCAGCTTCTCCGGCGGCAACGCCGCGACGGCTCGCTGCCTGACCGCTTCCGTCCAAGATCGCTTCGGAGCAACGCTCATCCGGCGCGTCCCCTCCTGCCAGTCCCGGGGAACGGTAAGAGGATCGCGAGCATGAACACGACCAGCATCAGCACGATCACGACCACGTTCGAAACGCTCATCGTGAAGAAGTGCCAGTGCACCGTGTGCGCCGGATGGTTGAGATTGAAGATCGCGGCCATGCGGCGGCGCTACGCCCGCACCGGCGAGCCAGAGGGGTGGCCCTCAACTCGGACCCCGTCGAAGCGGAGCGTCGCGCTACTAACGGCCGGCGGCGAGGGAAATGCCGACGAACGGCCTGCAGGGGTGAGGGTCATCAGGACCCGCTTTCTGGTCGCGCGCAGGCCGGTCCGGCCTTTGGCACTCCCATGGCGTGTAATTGACTGTCCTCCGATTCAGCGAAAAGTCAAGTCAGTCCCCTGGCTTGAGGCAGCGCAGGATGTGCTCTAGCTCGTCGGATGCCAGCGCCGGCTGGACGTACAGGACGGTCACGTTGCCATGGCGGCTGATCGAGCCGTGCAGTCGCGTCGCGTTGGTACGCAGCGCTCCGGCGTGTCGTGCGGCGACGGCGGCGGATGGATAAAAGGCAATAAAGGCGCTCTTGACGATGAGCTCTCCAGTGGCTCCGCTCTGTCCTCTGCTGTCCGCGTTTACGGCTCCGCCGACGACGCGCAGATGATGCCCGGTCAGGCAAGCCCGCACGGGGTTCAGAGCTAACACGGGCGGTCTGCGGCTGTTTCCACGGCCGCCGAGTGCGAGGCCGGAGACAGCAACTGTGACGGCTACGGTCGACCAGATCGTTCGCGACCGATTCGCCGGCGCCGTCATGCTGGCTGCGCCGAAAAGTGACGTTCTAGCTCGTTGGCATACGCGTCGCCGAGGGACGTCTTGTGCTCATCTAGCCACTGACTGAACGCGATCTGACCACGCGGCGGGTCGTGCGAGATGAGTAGTCCGGCCATCAGCCCGGTGATCTCGTCAGGCGTGAGCACCACGTCCCCGACGAGCAGACCGAGCGCTCGTGCGGCGACGGTCATAAGCGCCGGCGGCAACGGGATGACCGGTGCGTGGGTGCCGACCGCGGCACGCACCAAGCCCACGAGCTCGCTGAAGCGCATCAGTTCCGGGCCGGCGGCGTCGATCACCAGGTCATGACTCAATCGGGCGGTGTCGACGCAGATCCGCGCCAGATCATCGACGTGCACCGGTTGAACCGGATAGGTGCCATGGCCGGGGGTCGCGAAGGCTGGCAGGTGGCGCAGGATCCAGGCGATGTTGTTGACCAGCACGTCGCGGTCGCCGCCAAACAGCCATGTCGGCCTGACGATCGCGTAGGACATCCCGGACTGGGCCAGCGCGTATTCGACCAGCGCCTTGCCGCGGAAGTACGGCAGCGTCGCCTCGATCGAGGGGTTGGTGATGCTGACGTGGACGATCCGTCGTACCCCGGCGCGCTTGGCGGCAAAGAACAGCATCCGGGAGTTCTCGATCGCATTGGCAAAACTGACTTGCCGACGGTCGAAACGAACCCAGTACGTGTTGTACAGCGTGCGCACGCCGTCCAGGCTGCGAACCAGCGCCGCCGGATCATCGAATCGGTAGGCGGACGCCTCGACCTGCGCTTGCAGGGGATGGTCGCGGTCGGGGTGAAACGTCAATGTCCTCACCCGCCCGCCGGCGTCCAAGAGCCGTTGGGCGATGTGACTTCCCGAGTAGCTGAACGCTCCCGTCACCAGATCGACCGACGGTTCCTCGCTCACGGGGCATCCTGGCGTGGGGAGGGCAGGACAGCGTCGGCGAGGTCAGCCAGCCGGGTAGCGAGATCAAGCAACGACTCAGCGCGCGAGCGGTCCCGCTGAAGGTGGCTGAGCATGTCGACTCCGAAGTAGGCCGCGACGATCCCAAACGCCATGTCGCGCGGGGGCAGCAGGGACCTCAGCGCCGAGTCGCCGAGCAGCTGGTCGAGCTTGTCTTCGACCAGCTCGATCCAGGGCTCGATCCGAGCTGCCACGGCGTTTCCGAGCTCCGGATCAGAGACCCCGCCGGCAACCATCTCACCCAGCGCGGTGACATAACCTCGCCGCAGGTCGTCGTCATAGATCTGGCGCGCTAGTCGGGCCAACTCCGGCGCCGAGGCCGCAGCGTCGAGCTGCGGTCCGTATTCCAGCAGCCGACGATCACTGACGAGGTCAAACGCGGCGAGCAGCAAGGTATGAACGCTCCCGAAGTGGTAGAAGATCAGCGCCTGGTTGAAGCCTCCTTGGTGCGCGATCGCGCGTGCGCTCGCCCCGGCAAACCCCATCGCCTTCAACGTCTCAAGCGTCGCCTCGGCGATCAGCAGCTTGGTGCCGGACAGGCCGACGCCCTGATCTGAGCTCTTCACGAGTAGCCGACTCCTTGTCTGTTCCTCATCGCGCGAAGTCACCCTGCAAGCTTAGCGGTCGCTCAAAGCGACTGCTCAAACTCCCCCCCCAGGAGCCTGCGCCGAGTCGTAGGCGCAGCGTCCTTGGCCGGAGAACGCCAGCGGACTGGCGTCTACGTCGATCGAATCACTGAAGAGCTCACGTCCGCGGCGGTTGTGGCCCGGAATCACGCACGTCAGCGCTTGGCGCTGCTGCTCGTCGCCGCGCGCGTCCACAAACAGCGCGAAGGTCCAGCGCCCCGGGCACGTCGTCGTGGTAACGGCTCACCAGCACGGATGGGGCGCGCGGGACTGCC
>JALYZB010000322.1 GCA_030945945.1 Actinomycetota bacterium
GATGTAGAGCACTCCGGCGGCGCGAGCCTCGGCCGCGCCGGCAACCGAGAGAGCCACACCGAGAAGTACGGCCGCGGCGCGGTGGCGCAGCCGCCGGCGGTGGCGCAGCCGCCGGCGCGCGAGCGCCGGTCGGAGTCCGGGACGACCGAGGGAGCCGGTGAGATACGGTGCGGGCGTGAGCAAGCGCAAGGCGTCGGATGTGTTCGTGGAGTGCCTGGAGGCCGAGGGCGTCAAGTACGTGTTCGGCATCCCGGGCGAGGAGACGCTGGACCTCAACGAGTCCCTGGCCGGATCGACAGTTGAGTTCGTGCCGGTGCGCCATGAGCAGGGCGGCGCGTACATGGCTGACGCCTACGGGCGGCTGACCGGCCGCGCCGGGGTGTGCCTGGGCACGCTTGGGCCCGGGGCCACCAACCTGGTGACGGCGGTCGCCGATGCGTTCCTGGACCGGGCGCCGCTGGTCGCGCTGACCGGTCAGTCAGATCTGGAGCGGATGCACAAGGAGTCACACCAGTACATCGACCTGATCGGCATCATGCAGCCGATCACCAAGTGGAATGCACGGGTTTCCAGCCCGGAAATCGTGCCCGAGGTGGTCCGCAAGGCATTCAAAGTCGCCGAATCCGAGAAGCCCGGTTCGACCCACCTCGAGTTGCCCGAGGACGTGATGGCCCAGCCGCTGGACGCCACCCCGCTGCGCGGCCACGCTCCGGTGCGGCCCGAGCCCGGCAACCGCGAGCTGCAGCTGGCCACCGAGATCATCATGAGCGCCGAGCGGCCGATCATTCTCGCCGGCAACGGCGCGATCCGCGGGCGGGCCAGTCGCGCGTTGCGCGCGTTCGTGCACACCACGGGGATTCCGGTCGCCGAGACGTTCATGGCCAAGGGGCTGATCGACTACGAGGACATCCATGCGCTTGGCACGGTCGGGTTGCAGTCCCGCGACTACGAGATGGCGGGCTTCGAGGACGCCGACGTGGTCATCGCAGTCGGCTTTGACCTCGTCGAGCACGCGCCCGAGCATTGGAACGCCAAGGCAGACAAGCGGATCGTGATGGTCGACACCGTCGCGGCCGAGATCGACGAGTTCTTCATCCCCGAGGTCGAGCTGGTCGGGGACATCGCGCACATCCTGGCCCGGCTGGCGGCTGGCTGTGGGCGCAATCCGTCGGCGTCACCGGGATCAGCACGGCTGCGGGACCTGGTGCTCGGCGCGCTGCACGAAGCCCGCGATGACGACCACTTCCCGATGCGCCCGCCGCGAGTGCTGTCCGAGCTCCGCGAGGCGCTCGGGCCCGCGGACCTGCTCGTCTCCGACGTCGGGCTGCACAAGCTGTGGATCGGCCGGATGTTCCCCGCTCACGAGCCCGGGACCGTGCTGATCGCCAACGGTCTGGCCGGGATGGGCTTCGCGCTGCCGAGCGCAATCGCCGCCAAACTCGTGCATCGGGATCGCCACGTGGTCACGGTCAGCGGCGACGGCGGCTTTCTCATGAACTGCCAGGAGCTCGAGACCGCGGTACGGCTCAAGACCGCGGTCGTCAACATCATCTGGGAAAACGGCCAGTTCGGCTCGATCGTCTGGAAGCAGGACAAGAAGTTCGGCCGGCATTTCGGCGTGGACTTCGGCCCCACGGACTTCGTCAAGCTGGCCGATGCGTTCGGCGTCCCCGGCTGGCGCTGCACGAGCGCCGACGACTTCGCCGGGCGGCTGCGCGCGGCGCTCGCGCTCGACGTCCCGTCGGTGATCGTGGTCCCGATCGACTATTCGGTCGACGTCGCGATCTCCCGCGAGCTCGGGGCCGAGACAGTCGCCACCTGACTCAGAGGTTGCCCTGCGCCATCTTGCGCAGGTCCATCGCCTGGTTGTAGGTGTCCTCGTCAACCCCCTTCTCGTAGGCGACCTCGCGGAGCATCCGCCCCGAGCCGGCCGCCTCCTTGACGATCTCGGCCGCGCGGTCGTAGCCGATGAACGGATTGAGCGCAGTCGCCGCGGCGAGCGTGGACTCGGCGGAGCGATGGCAGCCATCCTCGTTGGCCACGATCCCGCGCACGCACTTCTCGGCAAAGATGCGGGCGGTCGAGGTCAGCAGGCGAATCGATTCGAGCAGGTTGCGCGCGATCAACGGGACACGCACATTGAGCTCGAAGTTGCCCTGCATGCCGCCGATCGTGATCGCCGCGTCATTGCCGATGACCTGCGCGGAGACCTGGAGGACGACCTCCGGGATGACCGGATTAACCTTGCCGGGCATGATCGAGGAGCCCTTCTGCAGCTCGGGCAGCAACAGCTCGCCGATGCCCGCGCGCGGGCCTGACCCCATCATCGCCAGGTCGTTGGCGATCTTGGTCATCGACACGGCGATGACCTTCAACGCGCCCGACAGTTCGACGAGCGCATCACGATTTCCCTGGGCCTCGAAGGGGTCCTCCGGGGCGCGGATCTCCAGCCCCGTGGACTCGGTGAGCCGCGCCCGGACCCGGGCGGCGAACTCTCTGTGGGTGTTGACGCCGGTGCCGGTCGCGGTGCCGCCGAGCGGGATCTGCGCGACCTGCGGCAGCGCGCCGTTGATGCGACGAGCGGCGAGCCGGATCTGCGCCGCGTAGCCGCCGAACTCCTGGCCCAGGGTCACGGGGACCGCATCCATCAGGTGAGTGCGGCCGGACTTGACGATGTCCTTGAACTCCTCGGCCTTGGCCGCGAAGGCCTCCTCGAGCTCGGCCAGCGCCGGCAGCAGCTCGTGCGTGGTCTGATCCAGCACCGCGAGGTGCACGGCGGAGGGGAACACGTCGTTGGAGGACTGGCCCATGTTGACGTGATCGTTGGGGTGGATGGCCTTCCCGGCGAGATTGGCGATCACCTCGTTGGCGTTCATGTTGCTCGAGGTGCCCGAGCCGGTCTGAAACACGTCAACTGGGAATTGTTCGTCGAACTCACCGCCGGCGACGCGATCCGCTGCCGCCCCGATTCGCTCTGCCAAGCCCGCATCGAGCAGATCCAGCTCGCAGTTCACCCGCGCCGCAGCGCCCTTGATCCGCCCCAGCCAGCGGAGGACGGGGACGGGCACGGTCTCCCCGGAGACCGGGAAGTTGGCGACCGCCTTGGTCGTCTCACCACCCCACAGCTGCTCGTTCTCCTGCACGCTCATCCGGGCTGTCCTTTCGCGTCGCTTGCGCTGCTCGGTGCTCCGATCAACACGCTACTCGCTCGCCTCGTTCAACCGCAGAACGCGATCAGCTCCCGGGCCACGGCGACGGGGTCGTCGTAGGCGATCAGAAATCCCGTGCCGCTCAGCGTCTGAAGGTGCGCCCGCGGCAGCAGATCAAGCGCCTCCTGCGCCGCCTGCACCGGATGCGCCGGGTCGCCGTCGGCCCACAGCAGCAGCACGGGCATCGTCATCCCCGGATAGGCATCCAACAGTTGACGCTGAGCTTCGGTCGGCCAGCGGTGCGCGAACTTCGCCCACGATCGCGCACGGTTCCCGTTGCCGCCGACGTCGGCGAAGGCGTGGCGCATGAGGTCTCGTGCGGCCGGGCTTCGCTGCACCGACAGGCGCTCGCCGACCGCCGGGCGGAAAACGAGGCGCGCACCGTGGGCCAGCATGCGATCCAGGCCCGGGAGGACCGCGACCCGGCAGGCGGCGCGCCAGATCGCGCGCTTGGCTGCGAATTCGTCGCGCCGGTGCAACCGGTTGGGCATCAGCACCAGTCGTGCCGGAGCCAGTCGGCCGGAGCTGACGGCCAGCAGCGCGATCTCGGCACCAATGTCGTGCCCGGCGACGATCATTCGGGGCCCACCCACCTCCCGGCAGAAGCCCGCGATCACGTCCGCGAGCCAGTCCGGGCTGTAGGGGTGGCGCGGCCGGTCCTCGGAATCCCCGTGCAAGGGAAGGTCGGGCAGAATCACCCGGAAGCGCTCGGACAGCGGGCCCACGATCGGCTCGTACTCACGGTGCGAGAGGCCGAGTGAGTGCAGTAGCACCAGCGCGGGGCCCGATCCGGTCTCCCGATAGGCCACGCGGGCGCCGTCACGATGGTGATAGAGGCGCAGCCGCATCGTCTGCAGATCGTCGCAGTCCCGCCGCGCGATCGATCTCCGCCTCGCTGTGCGGCTGCCCACCCCCCGGCGCACTCGCGAGCGCGCCTGGACGAATTGGCCGGAATTTGCCACTTTTCGTTCATACCGGTGGGCTAGTCGTGGTCTTCTCTTGCGAAGGTTGTGCAATACCTGCCGAAGTTCGCCGAGGTTTGCGAACTGTGGCTGAAATAGCTGCCATGAAGCAAACCAATGGGAGTCCGCTCGGCTTGTCAACGTCTCAGGCGGCACAGGCCCTCGGGGTATCTCTGGGCACGATCCGGCGCTGGTCAGATATGGGCTATCTGCAGAGCTATCGGACGCCCGGGGGTCAGCGCCGCTTCAGCCAGGAGCAGATCGACGTGTTCGTCGGCTCCTTGGAGCAGCAGTCCGTCAACCCGCAGGTACAGCGGCGCGCGGGCTGACGGACCCCGGGCGCACACGCGAGTCAGCGCACCACGCACGGAAGTCGATAGCAGGACACGTTCGCCGCGACCGGCGCCGGCAGGGGATCGGGGCGTCTGCGCCGGTCGAGGCGGCGTTGCACCGGTCGGGCCCACGCGCGAACGCGCAGGCCCTCGGCGGTTCAGCCGCCGGCGCCGGCCTCGCGGATCCGACGCTCCATGTCGAGCTCGCTGTCGAAGTCGGCCGTGTCGGCGTGGCGGTACTCGACCCCGACCCCGGCGAGCAGCTCGGCGAGCACCTCGACGTAGCGCGCGTCCAGCTGTGACCCGGACACGCGCCGCAGCTCGTTGAGCGCCTCGAACGAGCTCATCTGCGTGCGGTAGGTGTCGTTCGCGGTCAGCGTGTCGTACACCTCGGCCACTGCGATGATCCGCGCGATCTCCGGGATGTCGTCGCCCGCCAGTCCGTTGGGGTAGCCCCGCCCGTCAATCCGCTCGTGATGGGCGAGCACGATCTCGGCCACCGGCCCGTACATGCCCAGGTCGCGCAGCATGTGCGCGCCGAGCTCGGGGTGGCGCTGGATCGCGGTCCAGTCCTCCTCGGTGAGCGTGCGCCCTCGTTCGGCGACGCGATCCGACAGTGCGAACCGTCCGATATCGTGCAGCAACCCAGCCGTGTGGGCCAGCTCGCAGTCGACATCGCTCATCCCCACCGCCCTGGCGATGTCCTGGCTGAAGTGGGCAACCGCCGCCGCGTGGCGCGCTGCGCGCTCGTCCCGGATGTCCAAGGCGCGCATGAGTCCCGCGAGCACCCCCCAGGAGAGCGACACGTACTGCTCAGAGCGGGAGCGCGCCCGTTGAACCAGGTTGAGCATGTAGGTCAGCGCTACCACTGCCGTCAGCGCGAAGGTGATGCCGATAAGCCCAAGTTTCAGGTAGATGCCAGCCCCGGCGACGGCGAGAACGAGGTTGACGGCGAAACTCGGCGAGTACGCCTTGAGCGTTGCGGCGTTCAACGTCCGCTCGCCGTCGGCTCCCCGGATATAGGCCGCCGCGATGAGCGAGTTCAACCCGAACTGGACAACACCAGCAAGACCGATGATGCCGTAGAAACTGACGCCCCCCCGAGTCTCGCCATTCAGTAACCCCCGCACGATATTTGCGGCCACTATCGCCGGAAGGACAGCCGCCAGCAGGTTGAACGCGACTGCGTACAAACGCGTCTTGACTCGGCGCCCCGCCGCAACCTCGGCGATAACAGCTGCAAGACCCGCGTAGAGCGGACCCAGGAACGTAGCGCTTAGTAGAACAACGATGAACGTGGACGACACCTGAACGCGCCCGCCCACTTCGACGACCGTGATGCCGGCAGCGACTGCGGCAACGCCAAGCACCAGACCGAGGCCAGCACTCGCACCCGGGTTGAAGCCGGCCTCGAAGAAAGACACGATGACGCAGCCAATTAGGCCGCAGCACAATGTTGGCGTCTCGATGCGACGCCAGAAGCTCCGGCCGCGTGCGGGGCGGGCCATTTTCGTAACGCTAGCGCCCAAGTCGGCGCCTATCTACTGCCGGGAGATCAGCTACCGCGCCAGTACATACCCACCTCCTCCTGCTCAGACTTTTCGACCATTGGGACCGCGGCGTCGCGATTCGACGGGCATTTCAGCCAAGAGCGACCAAAATCGAACCTTCTCGTGCACTGGTTTTCGGTCGCTTTGCGGGTAAATCCTGTGCAATATTAGAGACAGAGGGCGCGGATCACAACGCCGGGCCCCACCGTCCGCCACAGATGCGCTACCTGAAGACGAGCGAGGCCGCTGCCTTGCTGAACGTCAGCCCCAACACGCTGCGGGCGTGGGAGCGGCGATTTGGGTTTCCCAAGCCTCAGCGATCTCCGGGGCAGCACCGTCTCTTCACGCACGGAGAGGTGGCGGCACTGCGCGACGCGCTCCAGGAAGGTCTGTCGATCTCTTCGGCGGTTTCTCGCGCGCGCGAGGGATTGGTCGCGGACTCACATTCGCTCGTCGGGGCCCTGGTCGCCTACGAAGGTGAGCGCGCCGACCAGGCGATCGAGGCCGCTCTCGCGTTGCGCTCGGTGGATCGATCCGTCGAGGAGGTCCTGCTGCCCACCCTGGAGGAGATCCTGCGTCGCTACGGCCCCGAGTCTGCCGCCTGGGCGTTCGCGTCTCATTGGGGCGGGGACTGGCTGCGCCGGGCGATCCGGCTCGCTCCGCTGCCGGTGCGCCGGATCTCGATCGTAATCGGGGACGCCACCCGGGACGAACTCGATCCCGACGCTGCCTATCTGCGCGCGCTCGAGCTGTTCTGTGCCCGCGGCGGGATCAACGTCCTCAGCCTCTCCGCCCGCGGCGTCAGCGGGATCGGCGATGCGGTCAGCATCCACCGGCCCGACCTGGTCGTGGTCGCCGGATCGCACCTGGACGACGACACGATCGCCCGGTGGGCCTACGCGATCCGACTCGCCGCGGGGGCCATGCCGATCGCGACCTACCGGCGCGCCGGTCCCCGCGGGCGGATGAGGACCACCGGGACCGGGATCCTGCCGATTGGCGCGTCGGAGGCCCAGCGGCGGATCGTCGAGATGGTCGAGAGCGAGCGCCGGGTGCCGCTGGCCGGCCCCGGCCGCACGCGAAGCGGTCCCCGCCGCGCCAGCGTGTGAACCGATTCCAGCTGACCAGGTACGGATTGGTTCGGCGCGTACGACACGCGCACCGCCGATCCTTCTCGTCGCACAACCTCGACCAAAGTGCACGTCGAGTTGCGGACATTGCACTTTCGTGCCGATAAGGCGATAAATCCCCCATGAATGGAATTAGGACCAACGCAGCCGCAGTGATGCTCGGGATCAGCCCGAACACATTGCGCAGCTGGGAGCGCCGCTACGGCTTTCCCCAGCCCCTCCGCTCGGCGGGTGGCCATCGCCAGTACTCGCTGACCGAGATCGAGTCCCTGCGGATGACGCTGGCCGAGACCCACAACGTCTCGTCGGCGATCTCCCTGGCTCGCGAGCGCGGCGAAGGTCCCTCCACCCCATCGCGGTTGGGCGCAGCCTTTCAGGCTTTTGAAGAGGAGACGGCCAACCGTCTGCTCGAGGAGAGCCTTGGCCTGCGCTCGGTCGAGCGGACGATTGAAGAAGTTCTGCTTGCGGCCGTCGCCGCCCAGCGCGACCCCGAGGGCGTGACGCCCGAGTACGAGTTCGGCTGGCGCCATGCCACCGGCTGGCTCTCGGCCCAGCGGCGCCTCACCCCGCCGGCGAGCCGCCCCGAGGGCGTGATGGTCTTCGACGCCTCGGCGCCGTGTGATCTCGACGCGTTGTATGCCCAGGCGCTCGAGGTTGTCCTGCGTCGGGCCGGCCTGCGGACCCTCTCCCTCACCCCTGCGGTTGACCACACCCGCTTGGGACGCGCGCTGCGCGCGCTCGATCCCTCCGCGGTCGTGCTCACCGGTCGCCGGGTGTCACTGGACTCGATCGGGCGTCTCGTCTACACGATCCGCTCCGTCGTGCGCGAGGTGACCGTGTTCGACTACCGCGGCGCGGTCCCGGACACCGGCGCGAGCACGGTCTACCGCCTCGGCGACTCGCCCGTCGCCGCACGAGACGCGCTCATGGCGCGGCTCACCCCTGCCGCGGGGCCGACCGCCATCCGTCCGGTCACCCGGGCGCACTCCGCCCGCACCGGCGCCTAACCGCTTCCCCCTCCGCTGCGCGCGCGCCGGGCCCAACGCGGCGGACCGGGACCTGGAGGTTCGCCGCGGGTCACAGCGCCAAGCTCGAGCTGCTGCGCAATATGTCCCGTACGGACGGACGTCGAACGGGCAGCAGAACGTGGCCGTCTCGCACCTTCAGCTCCGGCTTCCCACGGTGAGCCGTCCGGGTGCGGCTAGGGGACTGGTTCGCGCGGCACTGCCGAAGATCCTGCCGCCGGGAGACACACTCGCACGGGAGTTCGGCCCCACCCGCTGATCACGGCGAGGCCGGCGATGAGCCCCGGCCAGACGGATCCTAGAATCGAGCGCCCATGCCGCTACGTCCCGTCGATCCCCGCGCGTCGTTCCCCGACCTCGAAGAGGCGGTGCTCGCGCGCTGGCGGGACCGCGAGGTCTTCGCGCAGTCGATCGAGCGCCGCCGAGGCGCCCCCGAATGGGGGTTCTACGAGGGGCCACCGACCGCCAACGGCGCCCCGGCCACCCATCACGTCCTGAGCCGCGTCTTCAAGGACATCTTCCCCCGCTACCGCACGATGTGCGGCTACTACGTGGAACGCAAGGGCGGTTGGGACTGCCACGGACTGCCGGTCGAGCTCGCCGTCGAGGCCGAGCTCGGGATGACCGCCAAGGACGACATCGAGCGCTACGGCATCGCCGAGTTCAACGCCCGCTGCCGCGAGAAGGTGCTCAGCCACGTCGAGGACTGGAACCGGCTGACCGAGCGCATCGGCTTCTGGATCGACCTCGACTCCGCCTACAAGACGCTCGACAACGACTACATCGACTCGGTCTGGTGGGCGCTGAAGACGATCAGCGACAAGGGGCTGCTGTACGAGAAGCTCAAGGTTGTTCCCTACTGCCCGCGCTGCGGGACCTCACTCTCCAGCCATGAGCTCGGCCAGCCCGGCGCCTACCAGGATGTGCTCGATCCGTCGGTCTACGTCCGCCTGCCGGTCACGCGTCCGGCCGGGCCCGCCCAGGCCGGCGACGAGCTGCTGATTTGGACCACGACTCCCTGGACGTTGGTCTCCAACGCGGCCGTCGCCGTTGACCCGGAGCTCACCTACGTCCGCGCTGACGCCGGCGACGGCCATGTCAGCATCCTCGCCGAGGCGCTGGTGCAGAAGGTGCTTGGCGAGCAGGCCGCCGTGCTCGAGCGCTTTCCCGGCGCCGAGCTGGTCGGCGCCGGGTACGAGGCGCCGTTCACCTACATCGCGGCGCAGGCGTACGGCCCCAAGGGCCACACCGTGCTCCCGGCGGACTTCGTCACCGCCCAGGACGGCACCGGCCTGGTCCATACGGCGATCGCGTTTGGCGAGGATGACTTCCGGCTCGGAGAGCAGCAGGGCCTGACGGTCGTCAACCCGGTCCGCCTGGACGGAACCTACGACGAGCGGATCGGCTCCTATGCCGGCCGCTGGGTCAAGGACGCCGATGCCGACCTGATCGAAGACCTTCGGATGGCGGGCAAGCTGCTGCATTCGGAGCAGTACGAGCACTCCTACCCGCATTGCTGGCGCTGCGGCACGCCGCTGCTCTACTACGCCAAGCCGTCCTGGTACATCGGAACCAGCCAGATCAAGGATCGCCTGCTCGCCGCCAACGAGCAGGTCAACTGGCATCCCGGCCACGTCAAGCACGGCCGCTTTGGCGATTGGCTGGATCACAACGTCGACTGGGCGCTGTCGCGCGAGCGTTACTGGGGCACGCCGCTGCCGGTGTGGCGTTGTGAGCAGGGGCACATCAGGACAATCGGGTCGCGCGCCGAACTGCAGGCGCTGTCCGGGGTCGCGCTCGAGGACCCCCACCGGCCCTACGTCGACGACGTCGGCTTCCCCTGCGAGCAGTGCGACGGGCCGATGCGGCGCGTGCCCGAGGTGATCGACGTGTGGTTTGACTCGGGTTCGATGCCGTTCGCCCAGTTCGGCGCCCCCCACGCCAACCAGGCCCATTTCCAGCACCGGTTTCCCGCCGACTTCATCTGCGAGGCGCTCGACCAGACCCGCGGCTGGTTCTACTCCCTGCTCGCCGTGTCCACGCTGCTGTTCGACGAGACGTCGTACCGCAACGTCGTCTGTCTCGGACTGATCCTCGACGAGCAGGGGCGCAAGATGTCCAAGTCGCGCGGCAACACCGTCGAGCCGTGGGAGATCATCGACCGCTTCGGCGCCGACGCGCTGCGGTGGTACTTCTTCACCTCCAAGCTGCCCTGGGACGGATACCGGTTCTCGCTGGAGACGGTCGGCGAGGCGGTCCGGCAGTTCCTGTTGCAGCTGTGGAACACCTACCACCTCTATGTCCTCTACGCCAACGCGGGCAACGTCGACCTGGACGCTCCCGGCGGGGAACTGACCGGCCTGGACCGCTGGGTGCTCTCCCGGCTGAACGGAACCGTCGCCGTGGTGCGGGAGCGCATGGATGACTTCGACGCCACCAGCGCCGGGCGCGCGATCCAGGACTTCACCGACGAGCTGTCCAACTGGTACGTGCGCCGCTCGCGGCGGCGGTTCTGGCGCGGAGATCCGACCGCGTTCCGGACGCTGCGCGAATGCCTGCTCACGCTGGCCAAGCTGACCGCCCCGTTCACCCCGTTCATCACCGATGAGATCTACGACAACCTGGACGGTGCCGAGCCTAGCGTGCATCTGTGCGACTTCCCGGTCGCCGGCGAGCGCGACCTCGGGCTGGAATCCGCGATGGCGGTTGCCCGCGAGACCGTCCGCCTCGGCCTCGGCGCCCGCGGCCAGTCCAAGCTGAAGATCCGCCAGCCGCTGCGGGCGGCGGTCGTGGTGGCCACCGGCCGCGAGCGTGAGGCGATCGAGGGTCTGGCCGAGATCGTGCGCGAGGAGCTCAACGTGCACGAGCTGCGCTTCGTGACCGAGGCCGACGAGCTTGGCGAGGTCGAGATCAAGCCCAACTATCGGTCCCTCGGCCCACGCTTCGGCAAGCAGATGCCGCTGGCGGCGGCCGCGATCGCCGGCCTGGACGCGGCCCATGGGGCGGCGGCGCTGCGCGACCGCCAGTCGCTCTCCATATCGGTCGGCGGCCAGGACCACGCCCTCGGAGCCGAGGATCTGCTGATGACGATGAAGCCGCTGGAGGGCTACCAGGTCGAGCGTGAGGGCTCCCACGCGGTCGCGCTGGATCTCCAGCTCGATGACGAGCTGCGGGGCGAAGGTGTGGCCCGCGAGGTCGTCCGCGCGGTGCAGAACGCCCGTCAGGAGGCCGGCCTTCAGGTCTCGGACCGGATCTGCCTGACCCTTCACGGTGACGAGCGCATCCTGGCCGCGATCCGAACCCATCAGGACTATATCGCCGGCGAGGTGCTGGCGGTCGAAGTGCGATACGCCGGCCTCGACGGCAACCCGCCGGTGACGATCGACGGTATGCGCTTGCAGATCGCCGTCGCAGTTCGCTAGCCGGCGCGCGCACAGGGAGGGCCCCGGCGCAGTCAGCCGGGGCCCCGAAATCGGGTGCCGGGACCGAAAGGCCCGTCGGCTAGGCCAGAGCCGGCTCGAGCTCTGCCTCGAGCTTCTTCTTGGGATAAGCCCCGATGACGGTCTTGGCGACCTCGCCGTTCTTGAACAGCATCAACGTCGGGATCGACATGACGCCGTACTTGACGGCCGTCTGCTGGTTGTCATCGATATTGAGCTTGACCACCTTCAGCGCCTCGCCACGCTCGCCGGCGATCTCCTCGACGACCGGGGAGACACGGCGGCACGGGCCGCACCACGGGGCCCAGAAGTCGACGAGCACGGGGACGTCGGCCTCGATGACCTCAGCCTGGAAGTTGTTGTCGGTTACGTCGCTAACCGCGCCTGCCATTTCGTTCTCCTTGTCGCGTTACTTCAAAAAGTATAGCGTGGGTTCAGAGCTAGGGTACACCCTTGATGGCCGACCCGACGAACACCGAAATCGCCGCTGCGCTCGACGAGTTGGGAGACCTCTACGAGCTCGACGGGGCCATCATCCACCGGATCGTCGCCTACCGCAATGCCGCCAAGGCGATCCGCGACGCACCGGTTTCGGTCACCGCGCTCGCCCGCCAGGGCAACGCGACCGAGCTGCCGGGGATCGGGGCCACGATCCAGGAAAAGGTGCTCGCGCTCGCCGACGAGGGTGCGATTCCCGCCGCAGCCAAGCTGCGAGCCAAGTTCCCCCCCGGACTGCTGCAGATCACGCGCCTTCCCGGACTCGGGCCCAAGCGGGCGCGCCGTCTCTACGAGGAGCTGTCGATCGACTCGCTGGCCGCGCTGCGGGTGGCGGCCGAGGCGCAGCGCATCCGTGAGCTCAAGGGGTTCGGACCCAAGGCGGAGGCGAGCCTGCTGGCGGCAGCGCTCGCCGCCCAGGCCGTGGCCGCCCAGGGCGAGCCGGGTTCCGGGAGGATCCCGCTCGGACGCGCACTCGAGGTCGGCGAGCGGCTGATTGCGGCCCTGCGAGCCAACCCGGCGGCAGATCGCGTCGAACTCGCCGGATCCGCGCGAAGGATGACCGACTCGGTCAAGGACCTGG